>NZ_LN889800.1 GCF_900009145.1 Planktothrix tepida PCC 9214 | reverse complement strand
CAGGGAACAGGGGTAATACTTCTAGCTGTTTCATATCAGTTTTAAATGATTACAACCTATTTGGGATTGCTATAACAACAATTTAAACATTGTTTTTCCCGTTCGTCTATTTCTGGAACACTTGAGAACACCGTCATTTCAGAGAGTCTCAACCTGTGTTCTAATAAGGATTGATTCAAGTTAAGCGGTATTATAATAAAAATTCCTCTAATGCTATGTTTATTATCCTGACTCAACTTTTATTTCTGTTACTGGTAGGAGCCATTGCGTTTAAAGTCTGGCAAATTTTGGGAGGTAAGGATAATAGCTTAATTAGTCGGTTGTTATTCATCCTGGTTTTAGTCTTAATTGTTTCTGCCTTGATTTCACCCGATAGCCAAGTCGGGTTAGTGGTATTAGGAATTTTATCAATTTTTTTTCGTCCCTTGGGATTATCAATTTTACTTTTATTAATTGCCTCTATTTTTATTAAAAATGGTAAAATCGATAAACCAGGGCCGACTTTAATTTTAGTCGCTTTATTAATTTTAATTGTAGCCAGTACCCCCGTCTTTGCGAATTGGCTGGCTCAACAAGTAGAAAAAGTCGCCTTAAAAACCGTACAAACCGATTTATGTTGTGGAGAACGGGCGGGGGCTATTGTTTTATTAGGACGGGGAACCACAGAACCCAAATTACCCTATCGCAAGCAAATTCAATTAACAGATACAGGCGATCGCATTCCCTACGCAGCCCAACTTTTTCGACAAGATCGAGCACCGTTTATTATTGTGAGTGCGGGGCCTCGTCAAGAGTTAATTAATCCGATCATTGAAGCTAATGATATTAAACAACTTTTAATTTATATGGGAATTCCCGCAGAACGAATTCTACTCGAATCTCATGGAGGAACCACTTATAATAATGCTGTTGAGATTTATCAAATTATGCAGAAACATCGTTTAGGTCGAACGATTATTCTCGTCACGTCTGCCTTAGAAATGCGTCGGGCGAGTTTAACCTTTGCCAGAGTTGGGTTTAAAGTTATTCCCGCCCCCACCAATTTTTATACCTTTATTCATCAGACAAAATATGTTCGTCATATTACTGGGGCAGATTTCGCGCCCAGTGCAGAAGCCTTATTATTAACAACACGGGTTTTAGATGAATATTTTTTAACGTTCTATTATTTTATTCGCGGTTGGTTAGCTCCCAGTATTTAAAACCGAGCATATTGAACGCGATAAAGAGCAGAACTCGGCTGTGAGGCTGGACTGGAAGAGGAACCTAACCCGACAGAATTTCCTACCATTGCTACTAAGAAAAAGAGGAGCAGAAATAAAAATCCTAGAGTTTCCCAATCGGAATTTTTCTCAGGTTTTGGTTTCTGTTCCTCTTTAACGGATTTAACATCCACTTTAACTTCTATCTTTTTCCCCTGTAAGGGGCCATGCAGTTTAATACTGTTGCAGGTAATTTGATCCGCGATATTATCTTCATTAGACATGGTGCTTTCCTGAATTGTTAGTCTTAGAGCAATTCGCTAATCAACTACAACTCGGTTAACCTGAATTCGGGATCAAAATCTTAACCTAAACCCCCTTGAACTTACGTTCCCGATTCCGGGCTAAAAAACCAATCCGCTTTACGGTTTAGGGGCGGGTTCTTTCGGAATTTCTGTTAACCCCAGATCCCGGCTAAAAACCCGTCCCAGCCTACGAGAACAGAAAACGGGATTCACTATTCATTGCGGAATTTAGAGAGGAAATTGCGAAGTTGTTCCCCCGCAACATCTCGTCCCCCTAAACCAAACGCAATCGCAATTGCTACCGCAACAGCCCCTAACAACAAACCAAAGGCTAAATTGACAATATCGCTGGCAATTCCCATTTGTTGTAACGCCATTGCACCGACAAAGATAATAATCGCAATTCGAGCCGCTTGTGCTAAAAGACTGGATTGACGAGTTCCAGAACTCACGATTAAATCATGAGCTAAATTCGCAAAATACAAACCAATGGCAAATACAATAATACCAATCAAAACTTTACCCGCAATCACGATAATTTGATTGAGAATTAAAGTTAAGGCTGCTAACCCTAAAATATCCGTTGCGGTGACGGCCGCAAACAACATAATCCCCACTAACACAATAATTCCGGCTAATTCAGACGGTGTGTTTTGGGGTAAGCGGGTAGAAACCGGAGAAACGGTGGGTTCCGTTGGAATGGTTTCTTCCGTAATAATACGTTCCTCAACTACAAGAGTTTGGGGAGAATGAATCCCTAACCAGCGAAAGATATTATCAAACCCAATACTGGTTAGAATATTAGTGACTAAATCCGCTACAAAACGCCCAATCAAATAAGCAAAAATTAAAACTGAAATTGCTAAAAAGATTTGGGGTAAGGCGTTAAAGATTTCCGTCAACATTAAAATGGCTGGCCCAGAAATCGCCTCGACTTTCAGGGTTTGTAAGGCAGAAATTGCCGTAGGAATCAGAATTAAAATGTAGACAATCAATCCAATAAGAGATGATAATCTTTGATTCCCTGTAAGCCGATTTAAACCTAAACGACTGCCAAATTGATCAATCCCAACCGCCGCCAAAAGATTGGTGACAATTCGACTCACGACTTGAGCCACTAACCAACCCGCACCTGCAATGACTAAAGCCGCAACAATATTAGGGAGAATCGAAAGGATTTGATAGAGCATTTGTTGAACGGGCTCTAATAATCCTTGTAACTGAAGCGTACTCAGAATGGCAGGCAAAAATAACAGAATGATGAACCAATACAGAGCATTTCCCAAGGTTTCACTCAGGGAAAATTGATCCGTAGTGGCATCATTCACTTGTTGATTTAAGCGTTCATCAAGGCGAAAGGCTCGGAAGACTCGAATTAATAAAGTTCGGGCAATCGTTGCTAAAATCCAAGCGATGGCAATTAAAATTGCCGCCCCAAATATTCGGGGTAAATAATTTGTAACTTGGTTCAGTAAACTGGTTAAGGGTGTCGATGCTGCGGTAAGCTGAAGCTTATCTAAAAACGCAACAATTGCAAAGATAAAAATAATCCAGAATATGGCACTCCCCAACCAATCTTCTACCGGAAGTTTATCTTCTGGTGCCGTTGAACCCGAAACCCAAGCGGCAATTCGGTTATCTAAGTCTGTTTTTTTAAACAGGCTTTTCACTAAAGATTGAGCAAATAAGGCGATGAGGTAGCCAACCAATAAAATCCCACAAGCTAAAGCAATATCCACTACGGAAGTTTGACCTAACTTTAGGTTATTTAAGTCTAAGGGAACCGCTAGGGGATTGTCCTGAGCCAAATAAAGCGGGGATAAGGAATATAATTCCGTTCCCAACGGTGCTATTTGGTAAAATGTTCCATTCATAATAGTTCCAGTTACTTATTGGATGTCCAAACGTCGGCAAGGTTGTCATTCTCCCAGCCTTTCTGTAGAGTTGAACGGTTGTCAATTCCTAAAGTGGAGGTTTTTGGTCTCACAGGAACATGAACCGTTCTTCGCAAAGTCCTGGCTCTCCTGTTTTAACGAGGGTGCATCTTAAAGTCTGGTTATAATAGCGGAAAACAGGGGAATTTTTGAACGTTATTAGGGGTTTTCCACTCATTCCCTCGTTAATAGCGTGGCTTTTTCACGTTTAACATGAAAAAAATCTGCCTATAGCTTGAAGGTTATCATGCCATCTCGTCAAGTTTTTGAACAATCCATTTTAATTCGGGCCAGTGCAACGGTTGTAGAACGATGTTTTACCGATTTGGAACTCATGCACCAATGGTTGAATCCTATGTTACGTTGTGAACCCCTTGAGGTCTGGGATACAAATGTAGGGGGTCGTTGTCGATTTGTGATTAAACTTCCTCTGTTTCAACCCACATTAAAAACGGTGGTTTTAGAACGGGAACCCGGGTTAATTGTTTGGGGATTTGAAGGGTATTTTCAAGGCTGCGATCGCTGGGAATGTGTCCCGGAAATTACAGGAACTTGCTTATTAAATCGATTTGAATTTGAAATCCCTAATCCTCTGATTGAATTCGGATTTAATCGTTTTGCGGCTGCTGTTACAAAATCAGACATGGAAGCTCAATTAAGACGTTTAAAACAAGTGGCGGAACGAATTAAGAATTGAGCAGGGAGAGGGTAATATTTCATCCTGGTTTCATTTTTTCGTCTTAGCATGGAGACAAAACAACGTTAGTAAAAATTGTGATCGCTCTTTTATTAAGTGATCGTAGGGAAAGTTATGAATCTGATCAATCGGCGAAAATTTTTGATATTAAGCGGTGGTGTGACTGGATCAGTTTTATTGACTCATTGTCAAACAAGTCCTGCGTTACTACTACCCATCGAGCAAACAACAGCAATCTCCTCCACTACTAGCAACAACGGATTGTTAGAGGTTGCCTTAGAAGCCCGCTCCAGCTTGATTAATCTGGGAAGACAGCAGGCACACCTGATGACTTATAACGGTAGTATTCCCGGCCCCCGATTAGAAGCCAAGCCTGGAGATAGGGTGCGAATTCGCTTCACCAATAAACTCTCTGAGCCAACCAACCTGCATTATCATGGCTTGCACATTCCGCCAATGGAGAATGCAGATAATATCTTTCTCAGCGTCCCTCCCAACGAAACGCTGACTTACGAATTTACGTTGCCTCAAAATCACCCGGCTGGGACTTTTTACTATCATCCCCATTTACATGAATTTGTAGCGGAACAGGTATTTGGTGGGTTAGGTGGTATTTTTGTGGTGCGAGGTGAATTGGATAAAATTCCTGAAATCGAGGCAGCAAAAGAAGAGTTTCTGTTTATCAAAGACTTTGCGGTCGATGCCAATGGGCAAATTTCCACTCCGGGACACATGGATCTGATGCAGGGGCGAGAGGGAAACATTCTAACAGTGAATGGGCAGGTGAATCCCAACTTCTCTCTGGTAGCAGGCGGACTGTCCCGGCTACGGATTGTGAATGCTTCAACCTCTCGCTTCTATCGATTACAACTGGAAAATCATCCCTTTTTCCTGATTGCGACTGATGGAGGCGCGATCACTGAACCTGTAGAGCTACCAGAGCTACTGCTTTCTCCCGGAGAACGAGCAGAGGTTTTAGTCCAAGGAAACCGTTCACCAGGAGAATATCGGTTACTCAGTCTACCCTACGATCGCGGTGGCATGGGAATGATGGGGGGTGGAATGATGGGGAGTGGAATGATGGGGGGGATGTATCACGGTAACTCAAGAGGTTCAACTCAAGCTCCGCAAGTCATCGCCACTGTGACCTATCAGGGTGCGAACCCAACGACCTTGCCACTGCCCCAGACACTCTTGCCTGTTCAATCATTACCACAACCCATTACAACTCGTCGGATTGAAATGTCGATGTCGATGGGTATGGGTCGTGGAATGGGAATGCAAATGGCATTTTTGTTTAATGGCCAAGTATTTGACATGAATCGGGTGGATGCAGAGGTCAAGCTGGGAACAGTTGAAGATTGGGAGTTAGTCAATGTTGACCCAGACGGGATGGAACATTCCTTCCACCTACACACCAATCCCTTTCAAGTGGTGAGTCGCAACGGTCAACCTGATGCCTATCGAGCATGGGAAGATACCCTGCGGGTGCGAGCTAACGAAACCGTCCGTATTCGGATTCCATTTCTGGATTATCTCGGTAAAACGGTTTACCACTGTCATGTGCTCGATCATGAGGATTTAGGCATGATGGGAATAGTGGAGATCCAGAAATAGTAGGCAACATCTAAAATTTAACTCGACTCCCAACCGTTAACTTTTCGTTACATACTTGTTGATTTTTCTGCCCACTGACTTATTGACAAAGGCGTTGTTGAACTGCGGGTTGAGCTTTCAAGAAAGCGATCGCTTCTTCTCCTAAATTAGAAACATCATTATAGAGGTTGATCAAATCTTGAACATTAATCGTAATCGCATTAACTCCCTGGTAGCTGAGAAGTAATTCTAACATTGAGAGTTGACCATCACGGGTTACATTGCGTAATGCAGCAATCACCTTATCAACGGCAACGTCAACGGTACTTCCTGAAGCCACAAATTGATTAAAAGCTCCTACTACTAATCTGCCATAGGTGGAGTCCAGCAGATCATTAACAACATTAGTCGGAATTTGAACAGAGTAATTGAGAGCTTGACGGAATTGTTGAACCTGATCTGGAGTCAGTTTAGCTAAAGTAATCAAAGAACGTAGTTGATTAGACTGATCCCCAGTTTGAGCAAAGGTTTGTAAATCGACAATTGATAAAGAAATATTGGCTGGCCCATACATCAATCTTAACTCATCAATAGCAGGTGCAGGTTGAGCAAATATTCCTAAACTAATTGTTAATCCCAAAATCATTGCTAATGCAAGGGATATATATTTAGATAGACCCTGAGTAAAAAATTGATAGGGATTACGAACTTTTTGAAACCAACGTCCTGATGTTAAGTTCATTTGTTCCTTCCTCACAAGTAAAATTTAGTAACACAGTTATTTTGTTGTCCCCTTCTATAGGTCTGTTTGGCCTCTATTAAGGTTCCCTTAGAAGGGGACTTCCCAAACTGTTACATATTCTGGCTCATTTGATCCAGTATCTGCCGGATTATAGCAGCATCCTGAGCCATTGGTAGAATTTCTAAATAATTCTCCAAATCTTGCTGTGCTTCTCTCCATTGCTCCTGATGGTAGTAGAGAATACCGCGATCGCGTTTTTCATTGACTGAATCTGGAAAGAGCAATAAAATCCGTTCAATCACTCCTAAAGCTTGTTCAATTTTGCCTTCATTCAAATAAATAACTTTCAAATTCATCAACATTCGACCTAAAAATTGGCGGGGATTAACTGCCGCTAAAAATTCGGGTTGCATTTCGATAGGTTGTTGATAAATTTGTGTTAATCGGGTTGTACAATCTTCTGGAAATAAAATTTCTCCTTGGTTAAACGCATCTACATAAATTTTGGCATCCTCAAACTCAGGACGGATTAAAAAATGCCCTGGCATTCCAATCCCTACCATCGGAAAATCAATGCGTTTACACAACTCTAAATAAATGAGGGAAAGGGTTATTGGAATTCCTGTTCGTCGATTGATGACTTCATTAAAATAGCTATTTTTGGCATCGTAATAGTTATTTTGGTTGCCCCTAAATCCTAAATCTTCATAGAGATAGTGATTGATGGTTTGAATCACCCGTAGAGGATAGCGTTCCTGGGGTAATCGTTCTAAAATTTCCGAGGCCATTGTATCTAAAGCATTGATATATTCTTCAGGTTCAATTTCTGGATATTCTTCTTGAGCAATATAAAGAGCCGCTTTTGCTAAATCAATTTGTTCCTCCGGTTGTTGAATTTCTTGAAAAAAGCGTTGTCTAGCTTGTAAACAATTCATATTTTATTAGGAGAATTTTAAATTAATGGGGTTTTAACTAACTTGTGTTTAATTTTACCTGGTAAAGCTATAATCCAGAACAGACATCTATCTTTAGGTAGATTTTGATATCCTTGTTAATCAAAACAGTATAAATTGTTATTAATCTTTTGGGGACAAATCTACTTCCTGACTCTTGGATACTTACCCCAAAAATGAATAGGGATGACTGTACGCCACCCCTACAACGGTGATTGGGAAAGTAATAGACTCAGGAAAAAGGTTTAAATCGAAAAAATCGGCTCTGTGTTGAACAGTGAACGGGTGAAGAGATGACCCGTTTTAGAATAGAATTTTAAACTGAGCCTTAAAAGTCTTCCGTTAAGAAGGGATTTTCTTTGGGAAAAGTTGGTAAGTGAATTGAGGCTAAAGACTCTAATTTTTTACGTCGTTGGGGATAAATTAATGGGGCTGGCCAATTAGCAGTTTTACTTTCCTCCGATTCCCGTTGTTGAACTGCTACTGCACTGGTAGATTGAGATTTTTTTACCTCTAAATTGAAGGATTGTTCCCCCGTTGATCTAGCAAATTGTTGTTGCATCGGCATAGTTTCCGATGGCGTTTGCAAGACAAATAAATCCGTATCTTCTGAAATAAACGAAGCATATTCTAAACGAATTCGTTCTAATTCCCCTTCTAAAAATCGAGGTTGGGGAGATTCTTCAACAGGAATTTCATCGTTGGAAACGGTTAATTCTACAGGGGGTTTAAACGGTTCAGGGTTAGACAATGGTGTTTCCTCAGAAGATAGAGATTCTAACCCTTCCGATAAAGCTTGAACCACTGGAAGCGTCATCTCGAATTCTAAGGATGTTTGAGCACCTATATTCCCTGAATCAGTCGATGAATTAACCGAATCTTTCATCGGATGTATGGGGTTATTGTTAGAGGCTGACCAAGGTTGTACTGGGGGAGCTTTAGGTGTTAATAAACCAGCAGAATAAAATAGGTGAGGTTCTTCTGTAATCACCGGAATTGATTCTAAGGTTTGTTTTCCGGTTTCAAATTGAGCTTGATTTTCTAAACATCGTTCTAATGCTACTTTAAATTGTAGGGCTTGGCGTTGTTGACGATGGAGTCGTGATCGCAATTCTCGACCCATATTTTGGGCTTGAACTAACTCATGAAACTGCTCATTATATCGTTGTTGCGTTAAAGCACAATCCCGTTCCATTTGTGCTAATCGAGTTTGGGTAGATTCCCATTGTTGGGTTAAGGTTTCAACTAAAACCTGTTGTTGTCGGATAACTTGATTGGCAATTTCTAACTTTTTAAACAGTCGTTTAACTTGATCTTGTGTTGCCCCTAATTCTTGGGTACGTTGCAATAATTCTGTGTCTTGATTCTGTCGATTCTGCCGATTTTCATCTAATTCTGCTTCTAATTCCGCCACCCGATTAATTAAATCTTGGTTACACTGATGTAAAATTTGCACCACCCGCACGGGATTATCTTCCGTTTCCCCTTCCACCGACATTAAGGACGCGGTTGCCATTTCGTTTCCCTCGGAACCCTCTAGGAAAATCCCATCGGGAACGGCTGAATCCTCATCCCTCGCCTCAGTTTCTGCCGATTGTTCTAACTGGTTGATAAACTCAGTTAACAATTCCTCCAGGGGAATCGTGTTAGGAAAGTTCACCGTCTCCCACTCCTCATCAAGGGTTGCAGCAGGACTAACGGACTCTTCCGACGGGGGCAAAGGTTCGGATAAAGGCGCTTCAGGAGGCTGATCAAACGAGTCAGGAGTGGGGAGATCGGCTTCAGACATGGCTTTTTTTATTTGATTTGTTTATTTATTTCTATTCTCAATACATGGTGAAATGTATTGTTTCTTATATTAAGGGCAATGGAGAATCGCGTCAAGTTGCTAATTTAAAAAGGTTTTATTAATGATCAGTTAAATCGGAACCTCCATTGATCTCGATTAGAGATCTATTGCATCCCTGATTAATGTCTTGCTGATCAAGTCTTAAATAATAGCGATTTTTGCGCTTAATCTATCAAAAAAATGATAGCAAAATAGGCTGTAATTGATATTATTCGTTTAGCTGATCACTCAATGTTAACGAAAACCATCACCTGATGACAGAAATTGGATATATTGGAGTAGCTGAAATCATACAGATTACATACAGGTTGAGTTAAATATGGAACAGTGGGAGTCACGGGGACATTTATTAACCGAACAAATCAACGCGAGTAGTCAGAACTTAGATCAATTCAGTTCTTTAGAATTAGTCGATTTGTTCAACCGGGAAGATGTACAAACGTTACTGGCCATCGCCCGTTCCCGTGAATCATTGGCCCAAGCCATTGACCTGACTACTGCCGCCTTGCATCAGGGAGGGCGACTGTTTTACGTTGGTGCGGGAACCAGTGGCCGTTTAGGGGTTTTGGATGCGGCGGAATGTCCTCCCACCTTCTGCACCCCCCCAGAATTAGTACAGGGTATTATTGCGGGAGGGGCGGGGGCGTTAGTCCGCAGTTCTGAAGATTTGGAAGATCAAGCTGAAGATGGGGCAAATGTGATCGCCTTACGGCAAATTACCCATAAGGATGTGGTGGTTGGAATTACGGCCGGAGGGACGACACCTTATGTACAGGGGGCGTTACAAGCTGCCCGTCAACGGGGGGCAAAAACGGTGTTTATTGCTTGTGTTCCAGTAGACCAGGTAGAATTTGAAGCAGATGTGGATATTCGCTTATTAGTAGGGCCAGAAATTTTAGCAGGTTCGACTCGATTAAAAGCCGGAACGGTGACGAAAATGGCGTTAAATATTCTTTCAACTAGCGTCATGGTTAAGTTAGGAAAAGTCTATGGCAACCGCATGATTGATGTGGCAGTAACGAATAAAAAATTACAAGATCGAGCCTTAAGAATTTTAATGGATTTAACAGAAATTAATCGAGAAGAAGCCGAATTTTTATTAGAAAAAAGTGGAAAATCGGTGAAGTTGGCGTTATTGATGAAGTGGACAGGATTAGATGCCCTATCCAGTCAAGAATTATTAGATCAGCATCAAGGACAATTAAGACAAGCCGTATTAAGCCTTAAAAAGTAAAATTTGTTGATAAATATTCAGCAATGCGACGACTCGCTCCTGGCTGTCCCAGGCGACGTTTGCCATTTTCTGCGATTAATTGTAATCGATCCGGGTTGCGAAGCAGCGATCGCAAGATTTCAGGAATTTCTGTGGGATTTTGCCCAACAATTAAGGATGGCCCTAATAGACGGTGTTGATTATCAGCAAAGGTTGGGGTAAATTGTGGCCCTGTACCGGGAATTGCGATCGCAGGTTTCCCTAAACCAACAAACTGTTCCGTTGCAGTTCCTGCCATTGCAAGGGCTACATCTGCTAACCTTAAACACGCATTAAACCCTTGATTTGTTAAGATTAATGTTGCCTTTTCCAACGAAAATATTAAGTCTCCATGACCCCAATAAAAGTTAAGATCAGCTTGGGTTAAATCCGAGCTTTCTTGCCACCCTAAAGCCGTGAGAGGTTCACAAAAGGAGGATAACTCTAAACCGGGGGAAATCGCAGCTAGAAACACTAACCGTTGATAGCTACGGACATGATTTCCGGGTAAAACCATTAAACCTTGATTCGGATCAGTAAACCCTTGAATAATATTGTGAACCTCCTGTAAAATTAAGTCCCAATTGTGATAAACTTCGGGAGGACGAGAACCGGGAAGTAAGGTAATGACCAGCGATCGCTGTCTTTCTTCCTGTTCAAGATGGGGTTGATGAAAACGGGTTGTTATGGGCTCTAAATCATCCATCATGGGATTTCCAAAATCAAGGGCGGGAATAGAATATTTCTGTAACGTTTGAGCCGTTAATGTATCTCTGGGAAATACCCCGCGACAGCGAGAATTTTTCATTAACCAACATTCCCAAGGAAAATAAATTGAATCAAAATAGCGATACCATCGCCACATTTGAGTTAAGGGTAACTGTCCCTGTTCATCCCGCAAATAATACTCCGATTTCGCTGTCCCCACAAAGGCATAATTAGCACCACTCAACCACGCTAAAAACAAAGGAACAATATCCCCAACGGCGAGAATAAATCCCCCTTGTTTGACCCACTGACGAAGGGTTTGATATTGCTGAAGAATTAACGGAAATAACCCGGCTTGGAGATCTCGCCAAAGTTGGTCTTGATCCATATAAATAAATCCCCCGGAAGGGAGAGATTTTACCGGGCCAATAATCGGTACATTGTCCAGTTGACCATAGGCTTGTCCCAGTCCCACCAGGGGTAAAGCGGCTAATTCTAGGGGGTGGGGTTGTTGCTGAAGTTCTTGTAAAATCCGAACTGCGATCGCATCCTCCCCATGACCATTACTCAAAGATAGAATTTTGACCGTCATGGCCTAATTTCCTCACACACTGTTTCGTTAGATTAACAGCAAGAGGTCTATGATCAAGGAAAGAGTACAATCAAGATTAACTTTAAGTTTTCCCTGATCCTGGGTTTGTAGGTGTCATCTTGAGTGTGAATCAGGGAGTTTTGGATCATTGAAGAGTTCATGAGTATTGAAGAAGAAGCATCGGCTCAATCTGAATCAATTCTGATTTTGAACTCTATTTTATTTGATGAAACTTATGATTTTGCCAGCCCCAGTATCTCCTTTCTTAGATTGCTTAATTATTGATTCCCATGACCAGGATGTACAACATCTATCTCAAATTTTAGTGGAACAAGGGTATTCTATTAGAACTGCCTTAAATGGATCTGTGGCATTAAAAGAGTTAAAGTTTAAACTGCCTGATATTGTTTTTTTAGATTATTTAGAGTATCAAAATCAAGAATTTTGTCTTGATATCTTTTTAAAGCTTTATCACAATCAATGCCAGAATATTATTATTATTTTCTTGATTTCCTGTCCTGAACAGAGCCGTTTTCTTCTGTTAGAACCCAACCTTCATTGTGACTCAATTAGAAAACCTTTTTATCCTGAAGAAGTCATTTTAAGAATTAGAAATATTTGGCATGATTGTCAGAATCAGAAGGCTATGGAACAGTCCAGACTTCAGTTAAAGCAAGAAATTTCGGCTCGTCGGAAAGCAGAACAACAACTCGAACAAATTAACCAACAGTTACAAACGACAACGGAACACTTAAAGCATTTGAGTCGGTTTGACTCCTTAACACAATTAGCAAACCGTCCTTATTTTGATGAATATTTATTCAGAGAATGGCAACGTTTAGCCCGCGAAAAAATACCCTTATCCCTAATTATTGGGGATGTGGATGGGTTTCAAGGCTATAACGAAGCTTATGGATATTATCAGGGAGATATCTGTTTACAAACCATTGCTCAAACGATGAGCACTTGCATTAAGCGTCCGGCGGATTTAGTGGCTCGTTATAGTGGGGAAGAATTTGCCATCTTGTTACCCCATACGGGCAGTTCGGGGGCGATAGAAGTTGCCAAGCTGATTCGAGCTAAAATTAAGCAGCTTGAAATTTCCCACCCTAAATCCCAGATTAGTTCCTACCTGACGCTTAGTTTAGGGGTGGCAACGGCGATTCCTCTGCCTGACTTACCTCCAGATCCCTTAATCACTGTTGCTGAGGAGGCTCTACAGGAAGCCAAACGGCAGGGTTGCGATCGCATTGGCGTAGGAGTAAGTTGGCGTTAGGGGTATTTATTTAGCTTTTTTCGTATCGATGTCTTCGGCTTCCCCATCCTCATTTTTTCCCTTGTAATCATTTGTTGTCCAACGCTCGATGGTAGTTTTATTGACCTCGGATTTGGACGGGACTGCATGAGCAGAAGAAATGGAGAACATGGTAAAACTTGTGGAAGCAACCAGTCCTAAAACAACAAGAATATTTTTCATGAAATGACCCCTGATGGCTATCAAAATAGATGCCTTGATTGAACGGAACAGTAATATGAGAAGGTCGTAACAACCTCATCAAATCCTGAACAATCTGCACAGTATCTAGGAAGCAGTTTTGGTAAATGCAAACAAAACTTAAATGCTTCCTTGTGTCTTTTATCTTCCCTCTATCTTGAAGATTTGGGGAGCAGGGAGTAACCCATCAGGGGGGTGAGGGGGCAGGGCTGTTTCAAAGTCGGATGAAAAAGAGTAAAGAGATAGCGATCGCAGCCTGATAAAATGAAGAGCGATCGCCATTTTTTATAAAATCAAAGATGCTAAAAAGTTTAATAGAAAATTTAAAAGAAGTCAAGGATTTCCGAAAAAATCAGGGAAAAAGGTATGGGTTATGGGAAGTGTTATTAGTAGTAGTTTTAGGGGTGATGTCAGGATACCAAGGATATCGAGAGATGGGATATTTTGTCAAAGCCAACGAAGTGATCCTGAAAAGAACATTCAATATCTATAGCCAAGAAATGCCATCTTATTCAACAATAAGGAGAGTAATGAGAGGAGTAGATGAGAAAGATTTAAGCAGAATAGTAAAAAAATGGTCAACAGAGAATTCTCCTAAATTAAAGGGAATAGAGGGATTAGCAATCGATGGAAAAAGCTTAAGAAGTACGGTAAAAGACCCCGGAAATCAGCGACAAAACATGGTAATAATGGTATCTCTATTTAGTCAAGAAACCGGATTAGTATTAGCGACGGAAAAGTTCGAGAGTAAAACGGGGTCAGAACAAGCTGTAGCCCAAGAGATAATAGGAAAATGTGGTCTAAAAGGAAAGTTAATAACGGCGGATGCGTTACATTGTAATGTCACCACAACACAAAAGATTATGGAGAGTTGAAACGATTATTTAATCGCTGTTAAGAAGAATCAAATCAAGCTGTATAATCAAATTGAAAAAATCATAAAGACGACAAAAGCTGAAAGTATAAATACTCAAAAAGAGCGGGGTCATAGACGAGAAATAACTCGTCGGGTATCAGTGTTTAAAAAATCGATAAAAATTGAAAGCCCTTGGGAACATATTCAAAGTATAATTCAGGTAGAGCGGTGGGGATACAGAGGAAAAAAGCCTTATAGAGAAACGGTTTATTATATAAGTAGTATCTGGGAAAAAGCCGAATTTTTTTCCCAAAAGATTAAAGGGCATTGGGGGATTGAGAATCAAGTTTATTGGGTAAAAGATGTGTTATTTAAAGAGGATAGTATGAAAATTCATCAAGTACAAGCGGCGACTAATTGGGCACTGCTCAACACCCTAGGATTGAATCTTTTCAGAGGTTTAGGATTGTTATCAATAACAGAGGGAAGAAGGTGGTTAGGAAATCAGTGGGAGAAATTACTGGCTATCTCTTGATCCCCACGTTAAAACTTAAAAAATAGAGCGATTAATTTAGAGAAAATAGATAAGAATTAGGAACGTAAGTCTTACTCCGTAGGGAATAGGAATATTTCTGCTGTTTAGATCAATAGTGAATATAACTGATATATAATATGAATTATATCCCCTATTAATTTTTCTGAAAATAGCTATCATGTTTGAGAATTATGACCCCAAAGTAGGCTATAATTTTCAAACATGAAACAGCCCTGGGGGGGTAGTCCCAGGTTGGATCAAAGTGTTAGAGCAGAAAATATATTACTTTAGATCAAGAAAATAATAAGCAGATATCAGATCACCGTCTAGTTACTGTTCAGTCAAGTTAAAGGAAAAACATTATGACTGTCAACATTCTCGATAAAATTGATCTCCGCCAATTGGGTGAACGACTGCAACAAGCTCGTAAGAAATGTGGCATGACTCAAGCTGATGCTGCTCAAATTATTAATGCTGCAAGAACAACTATTGTTGCAATTGAAAAAGGAGAACGTCGCCTTAAACCCAACGAACTTATTAAACTGGCTCGTGCTTATGGGCAAGCTGTTAGTAATTTTGTTCGACAAAGCCCCATTATCGAGCCTTTTGAGGTTCAATTTCGCGCAGCTTATCGACGTAGTGAGACAGAGGAAGCCCAAATTAATCCTGCGATTTTGCGCTTAGAGGAACTCTGTCAAAACTATTTAGAACTTGAGAAAATTATGGATGCTCCTCTTCCTCGGAATTATCCTCAAGAATATGATGTCACAAATATGCCCATAGAGGCAGCAGCAGAAAGTATTGCTATTGCAGAACGTCAACGATTAGGACTCGGTGACAGTCCAATTCCCATTCTTCGGGATGTTTTAGAACAGAGTGTAGGATTGCGTATTTTCTATTTAGAAATGCCATCCAAATATTCAGGTTTATACAGCTATGATGAACAACTGGGTGGCTGTATTGCGATTAATGCTAAACACCCAGAGGAAAGACGGCGTTGGTCATTAGCTCATGAATATCTTCATTTTCTTGCCCATCGACGTAAACCTGTACTCGACTATGAAAATCAATACCAAAGAAAGCCAGATACTGAACGACTAGCTGACAGTTTCCCTGACCATTTTCTAATGCCAACCAGTGGTTTATTGAAACGGTTTAATGATATGTACCAGACTCACGGCAAATTTACTCCAACTAATTTATTTACCTTGGCTCATTATTATGGGGTGTCTATTGAAGCCCTGGGTAATCGATTAGAATCGATAAAATTGATCCCTTCTGGTACTGTAGAGCGACTGCGCGATCGCGGATTAAAAGTAAGAAAAGTTCAACAGGAACTTGAGTTAGAAGAAATTCCACAGCGCACTGATATGCTTACCATTCACTATCAATACCTTGCAATTGAAGCGTTTGATCAAGGGCTGATCACTGAAGGACGTTTTGCCGATTTCCTGGGTGTTGATCGCTTAGAAACTCGTCGTATTGCAGAGATATTACGGCAGCATTCAAGTGGAATGATGGAGGAAATTGCTCATTTAGATTTACGTCAAGGGTAGGATTTGGGAGAATTATTTATGTTTATTAAAAGCTCCCATATTGTTCTTGATACCTGTTGTATTTTGAACTTTTGCGCGTCGGGCAATTTCCTATCAATATTAAAGGCTATTCCTGCCCAAGTTTTGGTAACAGAAGTGGTCAAAGAACGAGAACTATTGACCCTGCGACGACTTGAAAATCAGGAAAATGAAGATGCAACTCAGTTAGAAATTGCAATTGAACAAGGTTTACTTTTTGTTGTAGATTTTGAATCAGAAGCAGAGGAAGAAACCTTTATTAATTATGCGTTTGAACTGGGAGATGATGGTGAATCTGCAACTTGTGCGATCGCTGCTCATCGAGGATGGGCTATTGCAACAGATGATAAAAAAGCGATCGCATTTTTTGAAAAAGAAGCACTTAATTTACAGATTTTTTCAACCTTAGAAATCATTAAATATTGGTCAGAATCAGCTAATCTTAATTCAGAAGAATTACGGTCTATACTTGATAATATCCAAGTTAAAGGACGCTATATTCCCCATAGAAATCATCCTTTACGGAGTTGGTGGGAAACAGCAACTAAGACATAATTTCATCAGTTTTCATAACTAATCAACAATTCTATCACTTTTTCCCCATGCGATTATCCTGAAAAGATGTTCCAATCCCCTGTAAAATCCCTTTTCCAACTAAACCTAAGCCTCGACCGACAACATTCGTTAAAATATAAATAATTCCACTACCCACAAAAGAAACAGCCGAACGCAGACGAGGAGCAACAGCATCTCGTGTTTCTAATATTAATGTAACGGCTAAGGGAATTCCTGATAATTTTTCTAATTCCTCTCTGCGGGGAGAATAAATGACTTGTTTTTGAATGCCTCTTTCTCCTAAAATAAAGAGTAAATAGGAACTTTCAAAAATAGCTTTAGGTTCGGCTACATATTGAGAAAGACGATATCGCCAGGATAAATTATTTCTGAATTTTTCTATTTCACGGGTTGATAATAAACGCCGATCATAAAATTTGAGTTTAATTTCTTCATAATCAGAAAAATAATTGAGTAAAGGTTGTATGACCGCATTGGCGACTTGAATTAATAAATTTTGTAATAATGCTTCTGAACGTTGCATGGCTTCCAAACTTCCAGCCGGACAGGATAAATTATCAATAGTTAAGGGGGTTTGGAATAATAAATGCTCAAATAACTCTGTTACTAGAGGAATTTTATTTAAAATATCCCGTTGAATCAGATTAGCATCTTTTAATAAAATCGGAACGATTTCAAGATCTTGGTTGTTCATGTTCAGAGTATAATATTTCCCAAAATAATCTAAAATAGCAGCTTCCCAGAAATCTTGAACTAAATCAGGAACTTTCTCTGGGAGTTGTTCAGGTTGAACATCCGATAATATTAATTCATCCAATAAATTTTCTAATTGTTTTAATAAAATATATAATAATTCTCGCTTTTTAGATAATCTTAAAATATCAATTTCTAAGGGGATTCCCGTGGCATTAATTAATCCTGACTGTAACTTCATGACAGTTTTATCAAACAAAATGGATTTTAAATCACTGACTACAATCGCTGAATTCTGAGAGTTAATCGAGTTAGAATTGAGAACTAAGGCTTCTTCTGAATTAGAGTTTTTAGGTTCGAGTTTAGAACGATTGAAAACGGGGAAATTATCAGGAGAAATGGAAGCAGAATTTTCTGGCGTGAGAGAAGGAGAATCCAGTAAAAGCTGACTAACTAGCCAACGTGCAACGAACAGTTCTCGCCGTTTCCCGGTGAGAATAAATTGATTAATAATTGCAATTTTATCCTGTTGATTTAATGCCTCTAAATTTTGTTGAATTTCTTGGTTAACTTCGGCGATCGCTTGTTCAATTTGTCGAAGTCCGGGTTGGACTAAAAACCCTTGAACTTGCTTAAAAAAAGATCCGGTTTTTCGAGATACGATTTCAGCAACTGGTTCTCGATTTAATGCCACTAAAGATTCCAACCAATAGCGTTCTCCCGTTGCTATTCGGCGAATAACTGGAACCAATTCTATAACCGGAATTCCCTTATAACAATAACCGTCTACCCCTATTTTTTGGGCTGCTAGTAATAAATTAGATTGTTTAATTGATGTTAATAATAAAATCGGAACGTCAGGATATTCTGTTTTTAACTGTTGACAAAAATCGAGGATAGGATGAGTTTTAATTTCGGGATTTTTCTCGATTTTAAACCCCAATTCTAAAATAATTAAATCAATAGGTTTTTGATGAGTGGCATTAATATTGCTCTGACTGCGACTGACTAACACCTGTAATGCAGCATCCCGACTTCCAACATCTGCGATGACTTCTAAATCTGAAAAAGGTTCTAATGCTGTTCGCAACCCCATCCGAAAAATAGGGTCATCATCGAGGATCAAAAGTTGTAAAGAAGATAGAGTCATAAACGCATTCAAGTGTCAGGTGTCGGCTGAGGAATAATTAAATCTACTAACGTATTAATAATACGATCTCGTTCCATCGGAACAATCTCTTTACCTTGCAAAATTTCTTGCAATAACACATAATGGGCTAAGGTTCCAATAATCACTCGTGCCATGGCTTCAGGATCACCAATTGTAATATAGCGCTGATTGGTTAAATATTCGGTTAACACTTGAATTCCCGGTTTTCCTAAATTATGGACAAAGGTTTTAGCTAATTCTGGAAACCGCCCAGATTCTCCAATCACTAAGCGAATAAACGCTAAATATTCCTGATCTTGCATGGAATGATCTAAAATAGTATTGGCAAGTTGCCTCAACACAATTTTAGGTTCAGCTTGCATCAATTCCGCTTTTTGAGACTCAACAAGAATGTAATATTTTTTCTGGGCTAATCGTTTGACTAAGGCAATAAATAACCCTTCTTTATCCCCAAAATGGTTATAAACCGTTGCTTTCGACACTCCCGCCGATGACGCAACCCGATCCATACTGGTTCCAGCATAGCCATGCACTAAAAATTCTTGCAGTGCCCCTTCAAAAATCTGTTCTGCTTTCTCGCCAATACTATCCATCTGAGAGAGTTCGGTTTGTTCCACGGGGTTCATTAATTCTCTTATTAAATGCTATTGCCTTCATTGTACAGAATCATTTCTCGCCATCCGTTATTCCTGATCCTGGATCAAGCTTTACAGAGGTGTTTTCACTTCTGAGAAGCCTGGGTTTTCAGTCCCCGATAAGTTTTTTTACTTAAATTCATACTTATTCACCTTCACAGAAGAGAAGTTGTGATATACTAAACTAAACAGTTTAGTATGAGTGGAAGCGGGAGGCACAATTATGGTGCGCGAAGCGACAGTTGGTAAACTTTCAGCCCCGAAATTCCCCCAAGCCGGGATTTTGATTGCGGCAACGACCCTAGCGATCAGTGGTTTAACGGTCTATACCTTCTGGCGATATCGCCCTACTCCCGCCGAACCTGTAGCTACACCTGAAACCCTCGCCCCAGAAATCAAAACGGTGACGGCGTTGGGTTGGTTAGAACCCCAAGGGGAGATTATTAAACTGTCAGCCCCCCAGTCCAACCAAGGGAGTCGGGTGGATCAATTATTGGTGAAAGAGGGAGACTGGGTAGAGGCGGGAAAAGCGATCGCCGTTTTGGATAGTCGAGATCGACTGCAAGCCGCCCTAGAACAAACTAAAACAGAAGTGGAAGTCGCCCAAGCCCGTTTAGAACAAGTTCAAGCCGGGGCAAAACAAGGAGATATTGAAGCCCAAAAAGCCCGATTTCAGGGCAACCAAGCGGAGTTAGAAGGGCAAATCATGACCCAAAAAGCTGCCATTGCCACCTTAGAAGCCCAACTCCGGGGAGAACGCAGTGCCCAAGAAGCCACCCTCGACCGTATTCAAGCGGAACTCAACAACGCTGAAACCAACTGTCAACGCTACGAAACCTTATATGCTGATGGGGCTGTATCTGCCCAAGATCGGGATAGTCAATGTTTGCAAGCTGAAACCAGTCTCAAACGCTTACAGGAAGCCCAAGCCAACCTCAACGAAACCGTTACCAGCCGTCAAGAACAAATTCGAGAAGCCCAAGCGAACCTCAGCCGCACTATCGCCACCGTAGACCGACAAATTGCTGAAGCGGAGGCGACGTTAACCGCCGTTGCAGAAGTTCGTCCGGTGGATGTCCAGTTAGCCAAAAGTGAGTTAACCAAGGCCCAAGCTGCTGTTAAACAAGCTGAAGCGAACTTAGAACAAGCTTATGTGCGATCGCCCCAAGCTGGACGGGTGATCGAGGTGAATACCCACGCCGGAGAACTGATTTCTAATGAAGGCATTCTGGAATTGGGACAAACCCAACAAATGTATGCCGTTGCAGAAATTTATGATAGCGATATTCCTAAAGTTCGCCCCGGACAAACCGCAACTATTACGGCGGATGCGTTACCCCAAGCGTTAAAAGGAACGGTTGAAGAAGTGGGGTTAAGGGTCAAAAAACAAAGTGCTTTAGATATTGATCCGACGACAAATATTGATGCCAGAGTGATAGAAGTTCGCGTTAAATTACATGAAACTTCTAGCAAAAAAGCCGAGAGTTTAACGAATTTACAAGTAAAAGTCACCATTAATCAGTAATCAGTTATCAGTTATCAGTTATCAGTGTATAGTTTTAAGTTTGCTATCCAGAATTTACAATCATTAACTATAATAATCCCTGTAAGATTGTTGGAAGAAACCTATCAGGTTAATGACTATCCAAGCTTAAGCAATAACAAAGTCAAGCTGATTTAAGATTGCTATATCAACTATACACTCACAACTGACAACTGACAACTGACAACTGACAACTGACAACTGATAACTGATAACTGATAACTGATAACTGATAACTGAAATTATGATTGGATTTATACAACGATTAACAAATAGAACACCGTTAGGATGGTTGCAATTAAGTCATGATAAAGCTCGAATGTTAGTGGCGTTATCAGGAATTGCCTTTGCGGATGTTTTGATTTTTATGCAATTGGGGTTTCAAACGGCATTATATGATAGTAATACTCGCTTGCATAACCATTTAGATGCGGATATTTTTATTATTAGTCCCCAAGCCAGAAATTTAGTTAATTTATCAACCTTACCCCGGCGGCGTTTATATCAAGCAATGGATGTTCCGGGGGTGAAATCCGCAGACTCTTTATATGTTAATTTTTCCGATTGGAAAACTCCCAAAACAGGTAAAAAAACAGCGATTTTAGTCATCGGATTTGATCCCCGTCAGTCGGCTTTTAATTTACCCGAAGTTCAACAAAATTTAGACGTGATTAAACTCCCTGATCAGGTTTTATTTGATCGGTCTTCAAGGGGGGATTATAAAGAAGTCATTGAAAAAGTTGATCAAGGTAAAATTGTCAGTACGGAATTAGAAAAACGCACCCTTAAAATTGCGGGATTATTTAAAGTGGGGGCTTCCTTTGCGGCGGATGGTACATTAATAACGAGCGATCGCAATTTTTTACGATTATTTCCCCGGAGAAAACCGGGCGGAATTAGTGCTGGACTGGTTAAAGTTGAACCGGGTTATGATGTCCAAAAAGTCGCAACAGATTTACAAAATTATTTACCCAAAGATGTAAGAGTTTTAACCAATGAACAATTTTTAGCCTTTGAAAAGGATTATTGGTCAAAAAATACCGCCATTGGATTTGTGTTTAGTTTAGGGACAGCAATGGGGTTTGTGGTTGGGGTGATTATTGTTTATCAAGTTTTGGCGACAGATGTTGCTGACCATACCCCCGAATATGCTACTTTTAAAGCAATGGGATTTAGAAATGCCTATTTATTAGGAATTGTATTTGAAGAAGCGATTATTTTAGCAATATTAGGTTTTATCCCCGGTGCTACGATTTCTTTAGGGTTATATCGGTTAACCCGACAAGCTACAAATTTACCGTTATATATGACCTTATTTCGAGCAATTCAAGTGTTAGTATTAACGATTATTATGTGTATGTTATCCGGTGCGATCGCCACTCGTAAATTACAAGCCGCCGATCCGGCTGATATCTTTTGATTCTTACTTCTAAGTGTCTCGTTGTGAATGAGGAGTAAAAGAACGGGGTTGATCTTTTATTGGAGTTCAAAAAATTGTTCAAATCCTTTGTTTTTTAAGCCTAGTTTTAATTTTTTATCTCCAGTCCATAATAATCCATTCAATTGCAGCGTTAATGCTACATGAGGGGTATCACTCACATCAACACCTTGGCATAGTTCGTAAGCTAGTCTACGATATTCTAAATTAATTAAATCTTCTTTATACAGATGAAGACGTTTTAGCAAAATATAATAAATTTGAATAATTTCTTCTTCGGTTAAATGACTAAGTTGAATAATTTTTTCCTTGCGCTTAAATAGTTCTACAAATACAAGTTCGCAAACAAAAAACGTATACTCTGAAGTTACCAATAATTCATTGAAACGAGAATTTTCCCTCAGTAATGCAGAAAACAAGATATTGGTATCAACAATAATTGGCTTTTGAGTTAACATAATTAACTAACCCAAGACTTAGACGTTAAGTTAGCCCAAACTTCTTGATTAACTTCTTGACTCAGGTTAGTTATTTGTTCTGCTGTCAGTTGACTACGATTACGAATTGATTCTAACTCAAGATATTCTAAAAATTGAGTTAATAACTCCAAATTTACCATCTCGCGATTCAATTTAATAATAATATCTTGATTTTCCAGACTAATACTGTATAGGCTTTGATTTGACATTAGTTTTATTCCAGCTAGATTTGATAATATCTATTATAGATTATAAAAACCGTTATTGTGTAATTTTGAACGGGGTTTCTGAACACATCTTTGTTAAAATACAAAAGTTATCGCAGAAACAACGTTTCTGAGAATATTTCGGTNAAAATAACGCGATCACTTGCTCTGTCTAGGCTCTAGGATTCAAAAAATGCAAGGTTTTTCGGAAACTGACAGAAGAGGGATATCTACCTCGACTATATTTAACCGCTTGACGTTCTTCAAAACTCGAATAAGGGAGTTGATGTTCACTAAATCTAAACTGTTTTTCTAAAGTTAATCCTAGTTTTTCCATGACTCGAATTGAACCTTGATTAGCCACTAATGCCCAAGCAATAACTCGTTTTACGCCCCATTCTGAAAACCCTTTATCGATTAAAATTTGACAAGCTTCCGTTGCGTAGCCTTTCCCCCAGCTTTGATAAACTAATCGATATCCTAACGCAATTTCATCGGGTTGTACTAGATTTAATGCTACTGCAAAAGGATGATCAATGGCTGGAAAAAAATGTACCCAACCGATCAACTCTCCGGTTGCTTTTTCAATGACAGCCCAAACCCCAAAAAAAGGATATCTGCTATAATATCCTATAAATCTCGGTAATGTTTGAGTCTGAATGACTTCTTTGGGTGTGGGATGTCCGCCATTAATATATTTCATCACCCTGGGGTCGTTATCTAAATTCCATAAAAAATCTGCATCCAGTTCGGTAAACTGTCGTAACATTAACCGTTTCGTTTCTAAAAAAATATCCATTTTTAGGTTAACTCCATGCAAACTCAAATCCAAGATATTCAAGAGTCCACAAAACGTAATCCAGCGATCTCGATTCAAAATTTAGATCATTATTTTGGAAAAGGGCAATTACAAAAACAAGTCTTATTTGATATTAACTTAGAAATTACCATTGGTGAAATTGTGATTATGACTGGCCCCTCTGGTTCAGGAAAAACCACATTATTAACCTTAATTGGAGCCTTACGTTCTGTACAGTCTGGAAGTTTAAATATATTAGGACGAGAACTTTTAGGTGCTAGTGCAGGAGAATTAGTTAAAGCTAGACGAAATACAGGTTATATTTTCCAAGCTCATAATTTACATGGGAGCTTAACCGCCTTACAGAATGTGCAAATGGGGTTAGAAGTTCAAGGAGCATTCTCTCGTTACCAAATGCAGCAAAAAGCCACTGCAATGTTAGAAAAAGTGGGGTTAGGAAATCGCTTAAATTATTATCCTGATAATCTTTCTGGAGGACAAAAACAACGAGTTGCGATCGCTCGTGCATTAGTCAGTCATCCCCCGATAGTTTTAGCCGATGAACCTACGGCTGCTCTTGATAGTCATTCGGGAAGAGATGTAGTTAATTTAATGCAAACCTTAGCCAAAGAACAGGGTTGTACTATCTTAATTGTTACCCATGATAATCGAATTTTGGATGTTGCTGATCGCATTCTTCACATGGAAGATGGCGCATTAGTGACTAATTCTGAATTAACACCCAATAATAAGTTAAAATCAAATACTCAATCTTAAATTAGGGTTGACTGAATGAGGATAAGAGTGGAGATAGGGAACAAGAAACAATCGTTCATATTCCCCTACTATTACTCTCCTACAGGGATTGTTTGACCATAATGCGATCGCCGGATTTCACATTAATATTAGATTGTTGCTTAATATAATCAATGACTACATCCAGAAACAAAAATCCCGTATCGACAGAATTTTTTCCAGCTTTCATAACTTCATAACCATCTCCCCCATTCAGCATAAAACTATTGGTAATAACTCGATAGGTTGTAGTTAAATTCAGGGGTTTTTCTTGTCCAGTTTGATCAACAACAAAAATAGACAGAACGCGAGAACCAACGGGCGCTTTGGGGTCATAAATAAACCGTAATCCTGCGACTTGGGGAAATCTCCCTTCTCCTAATTCAACCTGACTCACACCATGTTCTAAGGCTTGTTTAATTTGTTCTCCGGTTAAATCTAAACGACCAATAGTATTACCAAAGGGAAGCACTTCAATCACTTGACTAACACTAATCTGTCCCGGCGGAATACTAGAACGAATTCCACCGCCATTTACAATGGCGATTTGTGCACCATCGGGTCGGAATTTATTTAAAATGGCATCAGCAATTAAATTGCCTAAATTTGTTTCTTGGGTACGAATTTTATCTCGACTTCCATCTAAAAGAACATCGGTTTTGCCGATAATGGTTTGACGTAAAATTTCTAAAGGCGTTGAAAAGGCTTCTAATTGTTTAGCAAAACTGGCATCCGGTGGAATTGTATTATCAATAGCATGAGGTGAACCTTGCCACGAAATAACGTCTCCTTGGCGATTAAATTTAACTTTTAAATCCCCTAAATATTTCCCCCATTCCCAATCTGTAACAACTAAAACAGTTTTACCATTGGGTGTGTTAGTAACAACAGGATAGGGTTGTGTTGCATTCGGCATAGAACCGAGAGGGGTATGGCTATGTCCGCCAATAATAATATCAATATCATCGATATTTCTGGCTAAATTCAAATCAGATTCAAACCCAATATGAGTTAAACCAATAATTTTATTAATCCCTTGCTGCTTTAATTCTGCAACAGCTTTTTTTGTCGCTTCCATCGTATTAGTAAAGCTCACGCCTTCCCCTGGACTTGAAAGTTTAGCGGTTTCTTCTACGGTTAAGCCAAAAATTCCGATTTTTTCTCCATTAACGGATAGAATTATCCAAGGTTTAACTAAATTTTTTAAAGGGGAATAATCGGCAACTTTTAGATTAGCAGAAACAAGGGGAAATTTCGCTTTTTTAATAAAATCAGCTAAAATGCCTTGTCCGCGATCAAATTCATGGTTTCCCAGGGTGCCAGCTTGATAATTCATCTGATTATAAAAGGATAAATCTGCTTGACCCAAATATTGATTAAAATATAAGGTTCCTTGAAAAATATCACCTGCATCTAAGAGCAGTGTTTCTCTAGGATTTTCCGATTTTAATTGATCAATTAAGGTTTTCCGTTGAGCAATTCCCCCCAGTTGTGTTTCCTTTGTCGAAATCGCGTCTAAATGAGCATGATGATCATTGGTATGGAGAATTCTGAGGTTAAATTCTGGGTTAAATAATCCTAAGCTTTGGGGGGCGATCGCTAAAATTAGCCCGATTAAAAATAAACTTAAACCAAATTTTAATGTCCGTTTCATAGGGTAAGTTTTCCTTGATTATTTCTCTGGATTTTTAATGCCTAAACCGGGTTCCTGACTGGTATTCAGAAGGTGATATTAATAGGAGAAGTTGAGAAACCCGGTTTCTCGAATTACCGTTTAAGATAACTCTTGATTTGCCTGATTTTCGGGAGATTCTGAGGAATTAGATTGCTCATGAACGACTTGAGGAACTTCATAACTAATATCCCCAAAAGCAGAAATAAAAGCCCCCATTTCTGGTGTATCAATCACAACTGAAAATTGATCAGGATATAGGATTACACTTTCATATTCAAAACCCGGTTCTCCAGTTTCACTCAAAATTGTTAGGTCAACCGCATACCCTTCTTTGGGTCGTTCATAACATTCAATAACCGTTCCAATTGTGCCTTTTGGAATCAGGGATTTTCCAAAATCTGCGGGAATATCCACTAAAGTTTTAATGCGATCATAGGTTTGTGCTTTCATAATTCAGTCCTAAACGGAAGTGAAACGAACAGTTGGGGGTTTCGAGTCTGTTATGGCTGTGACCTTTCCAATCTGTAAGTTTGTAAGGTTGGGTCTATCATAGCGGATCAGTTTGCATTCGTCTAATTGATCTGGAAATTCAAAATAGAATTTCTATTAATCATCAGGTGAAGCTGAAAATGAAATTAGGTCTAAATATTGAGGATTTTGGAGTAAATATTGAGCCACTAAATAGCCGGAAATTGTCCAAGTTTGATAGAGTCTTGCTTGACGACCAATAATATTTCCATCTTCATCATCATAATATTCTGGCCATTCATCCTTCATTAAATTTTTTTCAGCAATTGTAATCGCATGGGTCGCAATTTCCGCCTGACCCATTTTGACTGATGCTGCTGCTAATGACCACATTAAAACCGGCCAATTTCCGCCGTTATGATATGACCAAGGAACATTTTTGGGATCACATCCGGTAATAATTTCCCAATCTCGACCACTGACAGCAGGATAACAAATTTTCATCGGCATTTCTCCAATTAAACTTAACCATTGTTGCTCAATTAAAGTCAAAATGGCTTGGGATTGTTTTGGAGTAGTTAAAGAACTAATTATTGATAATAAATTCCCCTGAGTAAAGAACCGAAAATCGATCCAACCGACTCCAACATTTCCAACTAAATAGCCGCCTTTGCGATCTAACCATCGTAAAACCCAACCGGGAACCGTATTCGCATAAATATTAAATTTATTTAATGCCGTTTCTCCAAATTCTTCAGTTTGATAACGATAAACTCGACGTAATAAACCCGGATCTAACCAATAGTGATGTCGAATATACTTGATTAATCGATGACATCTATTTTCCAAGTCTAAAAGTTGAATATCTTCAGGATTTAATAATTCTAATCCTACTTTTAAAGCAATATAAAATAAAGCTTGAATCTCGATAGGATGACCGTAAACCCCCATGCGTCGATCAATCATAAATGCTCCTTCAGGAACTAACATGGTAGGGGTCATATCAAAGCGTTTCGCTAAACATAAATCTAATAATAATTTCATTCCCCGTTGGAATTCAGGACGATGGGCAATTTTTTCTTCGGGAACGTTAGCTTGATCACAGGCTTTTTCATAAATTTTCAATAAAAAAATCCACCATAATCCTGAATCAACGGGAGTCACTCGACCAATAGCACGTTGACCAAAATCAGCTTTAATTTCCTGTTGATTAACCACTAAAAAACTAGCAGGCATTAACCCTTGTCCGGGTCTAACCCATTCCTCATTTTGAGGGTCTTGAGTCAAAAGAGCTTGGCGCACTTCTGCAAATAATCCTTCTCCTTTAATTGGGCTTTCCCAATCTAATTGTAAACCTAAAGTAACTTCTAAAAAATTTTTAACAATGTCTCGTTTTCCCTGCATTAAAAAAGCCAACCCGCAGGGAAAAAAATCTCGAATAAAACATTCATTATAATTAAGTTGTTCTTCGACTAACACCTTTTCAGTCGCTGCAACGGTTCCGACTGGTTTACCGTTATAAAATCGAATGGATTGTTGAAAGCAAGCTTCGGCTTCTGCTATTAAACTCTGATTCATAGGGGAAAAGGGCAAATCTTCATTAAGACTAAAACTATTTTATCAACAGTAGAACCAATTTGATAAGATTATTAAAAATGGCTATAGATGATCTATAAAAAATCCCCTAATGCTAACTGAATATCAAGTCGGTGGTAGTTTACATAATAATGATCCGACCTATGTTGTGCGTGCCTGCGATCACCAACTGTATCACGCCTTAAAAGCCGGAGAATTTTGCTATATTTTTAATTCCCGACAAATGGGCAAATCCTCCTTATTAGTTAGAACCAAACATCAACTTGAAACCGAAGGATATTGTTGTGCTGTTGTCGATATGACCCAAATTGTCAGCCAAGACACCACGCCACTACAATGGTATAAAGGCATTATGATGGATTTATTGCGGGGATTTAGATGTTTTGGCAAACTGAATTTTAAAACCTGGTGGCAAGAACAAGAGGGGATTTCTTTAGTTCAAAAATTAAGTAAATTTTTAGAAATCTTATTAATTGAGCAATTTCCTGAACAAAATCTCTGTATTTTTATTGATGAAATTGATAGTCTTCTGAGTCTAAATTTCGCTATTGATGACTTTTTTGCTTTAATTCGAGCTTGCTATAATCAACGGGCGGTTAACTCTGAATATAAACGTTTAACCTTTGCCTTATTTGGTGTAGCGACTCCCTCAGATTTAATTGCGAATAAAACCCGTACCCCATTTAATATTGGAACCGCCATTGATTTAACAGGATTTACCTTAGAAGAAGCGACTCCGTTAGCTGAAGGATTAATCCAAGTTCTTGAACAGCCTAAAGTGATTCTCCAAGAGGTGTTAAACTGGACAAACGGGCAACCTTTTTTAACCCAAAAGTTATTCAAATTATTACTGTTAAATTACGAGCAAAATCTCGATTTTATAGCTGAAAATAGTTTGAATCTTTGGATCAAAAAAATCGTGCGATCGCAAATTATTGAAAAATGGGAATCTCAAGACGAACCCGAACATTTAAGAACCATCCGAGATCGGCTAATTCATAACCCCAAAAACGCAGGCAGATTGTTAGGAATTTACCAAACGATTCTGCAAGGGAAAGACATTGAAACCAATGATAATCGGGAACAAATTGAATTATTCTTATCCGGTTTAATGATTAAACATCAGGGATATTTAAAAGTTAGAAACTTAATTTATCAAGAAGTGTTTAATTTAGAGTGGGTACAACAACAATTAGCGAAACTCCGCCCCTATTCTCAAACCTTTGACGCTTGGATTGCGTCGGGTCAACAAGATGAATCTCGTTTATTAAGAGGACAAGCCTTAAAAGATGCTCAACTTTGGTCACACGGAAAAAGTTTAAGCGATTTAGATTATAATTTTCTCAGTGCATCCCAAAATATTGATTATCAAGAAAGCCAACAAAAATTAGAACTAGAACGAGCTAAAGCAATTGAAGCGCAGTTTATTGAAGAACAAAAAAATGCTCGATTACAGCGATTATTATTAGGAGCGATTAGTCTAGCATTTTTGCTCTCTTCTGGCTTAGGATTCTTTGCATTTAAACAATATAAAAAAGCTCGGATTAGTAATAGAGAAGCCCGGATTAGCGAAATTAAAGCCTTAGTATCCTCTTCCAAAGGTTTATTTGCTTCTAATCACCAATTAGACGCGATGATTGATGCCATTAAAGCCAAACGCAGATTAGAGAGTTTAGGAAATGTCGATGGTCAAACCAAAGAAAATGTAGAAATTGCCTTAAGAAAAACCGTTTATGGAACCAACGAATTTAACCGTTTAATCGGCCATAAAGGTGTTTTGCTGGGTGTGGCGATTAGTCCTAACGATCAATTGATTGCCACTGCCAGTATGGATAATACGGTTAAAATTTGGCAGCGAGATGGCAAATTGCTGAACACCTTAAACCATTCTACAGCAGTGACTCGCGTAGCTTTCAGTCCTGATAGTCAACAGATTGTTTCAGGAAGTTTAGATGGGACAGTTCAACTTTGGCGAGTTGATGGGAGTTTAGTTAAATCTTTTCCAGCCCATCAAACCCCAGTCTGGGGAGTAGCGTTTAGTCCAGATGGTAAACGGATTGCTTCTGCAAGTACAGATAAAACGATCAAATTATGGGATCTTGATGCTAGATTATTGCACACATTTCCAGGACATCAACTACCCGTTTGGAATGTAGCATTTAGTTCCGATGGTAAACTGATTGCTTCTGCATCCCTGGATAATACCGTAAAGCTTTGGAGTCTTGACGGTCAGTTACTTCACACCCTAAAAGGACATCAGAATGCGGTTTGGGATGTGGCGTTTTGTTCCCAAGGAAATTTATTAGTTTCAGGAAGTAGACATCTCCGAAAATCTCCAAATGCCCTCTATCGCTACTTTTGGAATCTCTAGCACTCCTGTGCCGGCTTCTCCAAAAGTAACGGATTCATAGGCTTTTTCAGTCACATTAATAATAACTAATGAATTTTATCTCTGATATACAATTATTTCTCAAAAGAATTCTGGGCAATTCTTAGATGGTAATACAATCGCTCCTATTCGCCATCTTATTAATCCACATACTGTCAAGATTACTGCTTCATAATTTTGCCTCTTTAACCGAAATCTTTCTGAAGCAACTCGATAAATTTTTATCAGTCTTATTAAATGTTCAACTACAATCCTTTGTTGGGCTTTTAACCGATTTTCTTCTCGCTTTTCCGCCGACATCTCTTGATTCCTCGGTTTCTTATACGGTGTATTAATTGCTGTTTCTCCTACATAAGCTTTATCCCCTCTGTATTTTTGATTATTCCCCAATTCCTGGCTTCTTTCTCTCCACAATTTCAGATCACTTGTTGCTCCGGTATAACCCACAGCTACATCCACTATTTCTTTTCCATTTGGCATGACAATGACTTGATTTTTAAAGGTATGTGTCTTTTTCTTTCCTGAGTAATATTTTTTCTGCTCTTCATTGTCTGTTGGTCTTTCCCTGGGCTGTTCATAGCTATCTACTACTAACTCAAATTCCACCAGAATTTTTTCTACCCACTCCCAATCACTCTCGTTTTTTTTTACTTGCTCTAGCAAACTCGCTGGTAGTAATTCTCTCAAGATTTTTATCCAGTTATGGAAAATATCATTCGCTGTTGATTCACTGACTTCAAACTGTAACCCTAACATTTGAAATGTCGGCATTTGATGCAGATAAATTAGAGTCAGTAAGATTTGTTCCTCCACAGATAATTTCTGCCGACGACCCCCACCTGCTTTAATCAACCTGATTTTAGTTTTTTCTTTTTCCTGTCGTTTTTCTTCTTCTAATAACTCCGCAGCTTGAATGAGTTCTATCATCTGTTCATATTCCATCCCTAATAGCCTTTTTGCTTGCTGGGGATTCTTGTCCAGATAGTCTCTTAATTTACTCATCTCTAATCCGGGGTAAAATTTAATTTTATCATCTTTTTACCCCTCCTTTTTTCTATTTTGGAGATGTCTAGTAGTGATCGCACCGCTAAAATCTGGAAAACCGACGGAACTTTAGTGAAAACTTTGATCAGCAATGAAGCTGTTATCGGGGTTGATTGTCGGGGTGAATATATTGCTACGGGTGGTAAAGATAATCAGGTTAAACTTTGGCACATTGATGGAACTTTTATTAAAGACTTAAAGCAACATGATTCAGCCATTCGAGATATTGCAATGAGTTCTGATGGTTTGATGGTGGCTTCCGCAAGTGTTGATCGCACTGTCAAACTTTGGAAACGCAATCAACATCTGTTAAAACCCCTTTACGAGCATAAAGATACCATTTGGGATATTGCCACCAGTCCTGATGGCAAGTTATTTGCGACCGTTAGTGAAGATAATACTCTGAAACTATGGCACACGGATGGCAAATTGTGGCAAACCGTTGAACAACCCCAATCTAGTTTTCGCGCTGTCATTTTCAGTCCAGATAGTCGTTTCATGGTGACAGGGAGCAATAATTATACAGTGCAACTTTGGGATGTCAGTAATCGAGATCAATCTCCGGTTAAACTGTTGCGAACCTTTAAAGGACATCAGGCTACTGTTTTTGCCCTTGCGATCGCTCCCAATAGCAAAATCATCGCTACGGGAGGAGATGATCGAACGATTAAAATTTGGAATTTAGATGGCAAACTTTTGCATAATATTCAGGCTCACAAGGAAAGAATCGGAGGATTAGCCTTTAGTCGGGACGGTCAACTCCTGGTTTCTAGCAGTCAAGATGGTACTGTGAAACTTTGGCAAGCTGATGGTAAACCCGTGAAAACTTTAACTCATTCAAAGGCGGCTTGTTGGGGAGTTGCCTTTAGTCCTCAAGGAAACTTTATCGCTTCTGTCTGTCAAGATCGCAACCTGAAACTGTGGAAACTAGATGGAACATTACTGAAAACGATTCAAACAGAGAGGGAGAATTTAACGGAAATTACTTTTAGTCCTGACGGTCAAATTATCGCCATAGGAAGTCTTGATAGTCAGGTGGAATTATGGAGTTTAGAAGGAAAATTACTCAAGTCTTTGCCCGGAAATCAAGGATGGGTAATGGCTCTGGCTTTTACTGCGGATGGTAAATTCTTGATTTCTGGAGGCGATGATCGCACGGTGATTTTGTGGGATATCAAAAAGATTCTTCACGTTAATGAATTAGAGTATGCTTGTGATTGGGTTAGGGATTATTTACGAACAAATTTAGAAGTTGAAGAGCGCGATAGACCAAACGGAACGCTACGCGAACACTCTTTATGCCCTTAAATTAAATTAAGAATATAAAATCCCCAAATGTTAACTCAATATCAAGTCGGTGGAAGTTTACATAATAAAAACCCAACCTATGTGGTTCGTTCCAGTGACCATCAACTCTATAATGCCTTGAAAGCCGGAGAATTTTGCTATGTATTTAATTCCCGACAAATGGGCAAATCCTCCTTATTAGTCAGAACCAAACATCAACTCGAAGCCGAAGGATATTGTTGTACGGTTATTGATATGACTCAAATCGGTATCCAAGACACCACGCCGCTACAATGGTATAAAGGGATTGGGCTAGATTTATTACGGGGATTTGGATGTTTTGGTAAATTCAATTTTAAGGCTTGGTGGCAAGAACAAGAGGGGATTTCTTTAGTTCAAAAATTAAGTGAACTTTTTAAGATTTTATTAATTGAGCAATTTCCTGAACAAAATCTCTGTATCTTTATTGATGAAATTGATAGTCTTTTAAGTCTGAACTTTCCCATAGATGACTTTTTTGCTTTAATTCGCTCCTGTTATAATAAACGAGCGGTAAATCCTGCCTATAAACGCTTAACCTTTGCCTTATTTGGTGTGGCGACTCCCTCGGATTTAATCGCAGATAAAACCCGAACCCCGTTTAATATTGGCACAGCCATTGATTTAACAGGATTTACCTTAGAAGAAACTGCCCCGTTAGCTCAAGGATTAATCGGAGTTTTTGAACAGCCGGAAGTGATTCTCCAAGAAATCTTAATTTGGACAAATGGGCAACCTTTTTTAACACAGAAATTATTAAAATTATTAATTTCAAATTATCACCAAAAGCCAGATTTGATTGCGGAAAGTAGCCCGACTCTCTGGATTAAAAAAATCGTGCGATCACAAATTATTGAAAAATGGGAGTCTCAAGACGAACCCGAACATTTAAGAACTATCCGAGATCGCCTAATTTATAATTATAAAAACGCTGGAAGGCTGTTAGGAATTTATCAAACTCTTCTACAAGGACTGGAAATAAAAACAAATGATAGTCTTGAACATAGTGAACTTTTATTATCCGGTTTAATCATCAACCACCAGGGATATTTAAAAGTCAGAAACTTAATTTATCAAGAAGTCTTTAATTTAGAGTGGGTACACCAGCAATTAACCCAACTGCGCCCCTATTCTCAAACCTTTGAGGCTTGGATTGCTTCCGCGAGTTTTGATAGCACTGTCAAGCTTTGGAAACGCAATCAACATTTGTTAAAACCCCTTTATGATCATAAAGATACCATTGGGAATCTTGCCAGCAGTTCGGATGGTCAATTATTCGCAACGGTCAGTGAAGATAATACTCTAAAACTATGGCACACCGATGGCAGATTGTGGCAAACCGTTGAGCAACCCCAGTCTAGTTTTCGCGCTGTGGTTTTCAGTCCAGATAGTCGTTTAATGGTGACAGGAAGTATTAACTATACAGTGCAACTTTGGGATGTCAGCAATCGCGATCAATCTCCGGTTAAACTGTTACGAACCTTTAAAGGACATCAAGGAGCAATTTATGGTCTGGCGATCTCGCCTGATGGCAAAATGATTGCTTCGGGAGGAGATGATAAAACGATCAAAATTTGGAATTTAGAAGGCAAACTCCTGCATAGTATTAACGCCCATAAAGAGAGAATTTGGGGATTAGCCTTTAGTGCTGATAGTCAACTTCTTGCCTCAGCCAGCCAAGATGGTACGGTAAAACTTTGGCACGCTGATGGTACGTTAGCAAAAACGCTGACACAGCAAAAGTCGGGCTGTGAGGGAGTTGCCTTTAATCCCCAAGGAAATCTTATCGCTTCAACCTGTCAAGATCGCACTTTGAAACTGTGGAAAATAGATGGAATATTAGTTAAAACCATTGACACCGATAGTAAGGATTTAACGAAAATTGCCTTTAGTCCTGACGGTCAAATCATCGCCGCAGGAAGTCTAAATCATCAGGTGATACTCTGGAATGTAGAAGGAAAATTACTAAAAATTTTACCGGGACATCAAGGAACAGCTGTAGCTGTAGCGTTTACTGCGGACGGTAAATTCTTGATTTCTGGAAGTGATGATCATACCGTAATTTTGTGGGATATCAACAAGATTCTTCACGTTAATGAATTAGAATATGCTTGTGATTGGGTTAGGGATTATTTACGAACAAATATTGAAGTTGAGGAAAGCGATCGCTTGTTATGTCCATAGCCGATTTTTATTTCAGGACGAATTCTTATAAAATAAAACCAGTGAACGTAATTTATTGCCCTAAAATACGGAATGTTAACTCAATATCAAGTCGGCGGAAGTTTACATAATAATGACCCTACTTATGTTGTCCGTTCCTGCGATCACGAACTGTATCACGCTCTCAAAGCCGGAGAATTTTGCTATGTGTTTAATTCCCGACAAATGGGCAAATCTTCTTTAATGGTCAGAACTAAACATCAACTTGAAACCGAAGGATATTGTTGTGCTGTGATTGATCTGACCCAAATTGGTAGTCAAGACACCACGCCACTACAATGGTATAAAGGCATTATGATGGATTTATTACGGGGATTAGGATGTTTTGGTAAACTGAATTTTAAAACCTGGTGGCAAGAACAAGAGGGGATTTCTTTAGTTCAAAAATTAAATGAATTTTTTAAATTTTTATTAATTGAGCAATTTCCTGAACAAAATCTCTGTATTTTTATTGATGAAATTGATAATCTTCTGAGTCTAAATTTTCCGATTGATGACTTTTTTGCTTTAATTCGAGCTTGCTATAATCAACGGGCGGTTAACTGCGAATATAAACGTTTAACCTTTGCCTTATTTGGTGTAGCGACTCCCTCAGATTTAATTGCGGATAAAACCCGTACCCCATTTAACATTGGAACTGCCATTCATTTAACCGGGTTTACCTTAGAAGAAGCTGCTCCGTTAGCCGAAGGATTATTCGGAGTTTTTGAACAGCCTCAAGTGATTCTGCAAGAGGTGTTAAACTGGACAAATGGACAGCCGTTTTTAACTCAAAAATTATTAAATTTATTATTAAATCACCCTCAAAAGTCAGATTGTAGGGTTCAAAATAGCTCGACGCTCTGGATCAAAAAAATAGTGCGATCACAAATGATTGAAAAATGGGAATCCCAAGACGAACCGGAACACCTCAGAACCATCCGAGATCGGCTAATTCATAACTTAAAAAACGCGGGAAGACTGTTAGGAATTTATCAAAGAATTTTACAAGAAACCGAAATTGAAGCGAATGATAGTCGAGAACAAATCGAATTATTTTTATCAGGTTTAATCATTAAATCTCAAGGATATTTAAAAGTCAGAAACTTAATTTATCAAGACGTGTTTAATTTAGGGTGGGTACAACAACAGTTAGCCAAACTCCGCCCCTATTCCCAAACCTTTGATGCTTGGATAGCGTCGGGTCAACAAGATGAATCTCGTTTATTAAGAGGACAGGCGTTAAAAGATGCCCAACACTGGGCTTTAGGAAAAAGTTTAAGCGATTTAGATTATCAATTTTTAGCAGCCAGTCAAGACTGCGATCGCCAAGAAGTACAATTAGCTTTAGAAGCAGAAAGATCCAAAGCCATTGAAGCCCAATTAGTCGAACAACAGAAAAGGCTCATTCAGGAAAAAAAAAGTACCGAGCACCAAAAGATTTTGCTGTTTTTAGTCAGTTTTGCCTTAGTCCTCGTCGGTATATTAAGTATAGCAGTTTACCAACAATATCAGCTTGCCACAATCAGCGCAACCCGTGCTAAAATCAGCGAAATTCAAGCCCTTGCATCCTCTTCTAAAGGACTTTTTGCCTCTAATCAAAAGTTTGATGCTCTGCTGGAAGCCATTCGATCCCAACAAAAACTCAAACAGCTAGAAAATGTAGATATCACCACCAAAAATCAAGTTAATTCAGCCCTGAGACGAGCCGTTTATGGAGTCGAAGAATATAACCGTTTGTCAGGACATAAATCTGGGATTTTAGACGTTAATTTTAGTCCCAATGGTCAATTTATTGCCTCCGCAAGTTCCGATGGCACGATTAAACTTTGGCATCCAGATGGCAGTTTGTGGAAGAATATTAAAGCAGATCAAGCGATAGTGTGGTCAGTCAAATTTAGTCCTGATAGTTCAATCTTGGCTTCTGGAAGTGATGATACTATCCTCAAACTCTGGAATCAAGACGGCATTTTGTTGAAAACCTTTCAGGGACATCAAGCTGCAATTACGAACGTAGCTTTTAGCCCCGATGGTCAAAAGATTGCCTCAGCGAGTTTGGATGGTACGGTTAAACTTTGGGCTGTGGACGGAACTCTGCTCAAAACGTTCTCGGCTCATGGTCAGGCGGTCTTGGCAGTTACGTTTAGTCCCGATGGTCAAAGGATTGTTTCGGGAAGTACAGACAACACGATTAAACTCTGGAATCTGGACGGAATGTTAGTCAACACCTTTCGCGGTCATAATGCGTCGGTCATGACCGTGGCTTTCAGTCCCGATGGTCAAAGGATTGTTTCAGGAAGTGCAGACAACACGATTAAACTTTGGAATCTGGACGGAATTGTACTCAACACACTTCGCGGTCATGAAGCTACGGTTTGGACGGTAAAATTTAGCCCTGATGGTGAGATGATTGGTTCTGCCAGTTGGGATAAAACCCTTAAAATTTGGGATCATAATGGTTCTTTACTAACGACTCTTAAGGGAAATGAAGCGACGTTGTGGGCAATGGCTTTCAGCCCGAATAGTTTGGTAATTGCTTCTGGCTCTGGTGATAGTATTGTTAAACTTTGGAAAATCAACAGCCCATTTTTGAGAATCCTTTCTAAACATACTGCTTCGGTTTGGGGTGTCGCGTTCAGTCCTGATAATTCGGTGATTGCTTCCGCCAGTTGGGACAAAACCGTGAACTTGTGGAATCGAGAGGGAATCCTCCTCAAAACCCTCTCTGGTCATCAATCTGCGGTGCTGAGAGTCGTTTTCAGTCCCAATGGTCAAACCCTCGCCACTAGCGGTTCAGATGGCACGATTAAACTCTGGAGTCGAGACGGGGTTTTACGGAAAACACTCACAGGGCATCGGGCGATGATTTTTGGGCTGGCTTTTAGTCCTGATGGTCAGATGATTGTCTCTGGGAGTTTGGATAAAACGATTAAACTTTGGACGGCGAACGGTAGTTTATTAAAAACGCTCAAGAGTGGGAATAGTGGGTTTTGGAGTGTTGCGATTAGCCCTGATAGTCAGATGATTGTTGCTGGTACGGGCGAGGGTACGGTGAAAATTTGGAATCGCCAAGGTACTTTATTAAAAACTATCAAAAGTCATCCTGTGGTAATTTGGATTCTGGCTTTTAGCCCCGACGGTCAGATATTAGCCACAGGCAGTGCAGATCATACGGTTAAACTTTGGAAACTCGATGGTACTTTATTAAAAACTCTCAGCGCTCATAACGCTGCCGTTTGGGGAATTGCTTTCAATCCTGCTGGCGTTAGCTTGCCGTTAGGTCTGGGTCAAACCATTGCGACTAGCAGTGTTGATAACACCGTTAAAATTTGGAAACTCGATGGCACGTTATTAGTTACCCTAGAAGGTTATGCTTCTGGAATTCGCTCTATTGCTTTCAGTCAAGATGGTAAAACCCTGGCTTCAGCTAGTGATGATAATAGTGTGATTTTATGGAATATGGAGCGTGCTTTGAACGTAGATTTATTACAGTATGCTTGTGATTGGGTCAAGGATTATTTACAAACCAATATTGATGTTAAGGAAAGCGATCGCTCTTTATGCAAACAAATTAAACATTAAACTTTAGAGTCTTAACTTTTATATCCTTTCTCGATATAATTTTCTGGTGTCTTAGATTCCCCTAACTCTCTGGATTAAAAATATCTAATCCCCCTTAGCTTTTAAGGAGGATTTAGAAAGCTCTAATCTTGAGATATAATCGGTTCTTCTGCCAAATTTTCTAATCCTATCGAGGTTAACAACTCCTTCCATTCCTCTAAAATTTGAGGATCTTGGAGTTTTTGCTGTCGCATTGATCCTAACATGGTTAGAGTTTCATACCAGAATTGATTTTGGGCATAAACCTCTATTTGTTCTAAAGGAGTTGTGGATTGTTCTAACTGATTGATTAAGGCTACTGTGGGTGCAACCCGTTGAATGGCTCCTTGCACATAATCATCTTCTGCCCTAATTTTGGGATTACAAATAAAGGCAAATTGCCAAGAATAGGTTTTACCCACTTCTAAACCAGGAACATTTTGAGGGAGTTTAAACTTAATGATTCCAGGGGTTCCTGAAAGGGTTATTTTTTCTTTGAAAATCGCTTCTTCCTGATCATCTAAAAGAATAAATTCAGCTTGAGATTCACCATTCGATTGATAGGGAACATAAACCCAAAATGTCGGGTAGGCGGATAACGTTAAATCTATTTTACTATTAGGAATTATAGCCGTTAATGGTTTCGTTACGGCTGGACATCCTGTTCGACTTCCCGAACCTTCTCGGTTGTCATCTCCTTTTGAATCAGGAGGTGTAAATTCCGTTGCTACTTGCTGGGAATTTGAGGCATTTACTTGTGGAGTTACTAAGTTAAAATCAGCAAAAATAGACAATAAATGAATTGAAAGAAAGGCGAACACTGTCAATTGAGTTAGATTCATAAATGAATACTATTTTTAATACAAAAACATCAAGAAACCGGGTTTCTGATTTTAGTTTGATTTGAGTAACAGAGGTTTATTGAGAAACCCGGTTTCTGGGTTACTTATCTATTGCTAGTTACCGTAAACTTTATGCAAATACTACAAAAATTTATTGTAATACAAGATTTATAGGTTGTAAAGGGGAGAGATTCTTCGATTATAGACCTCACTATTTCAGTCGGATTAACAACGCTGATAATACTAACCCTAAACCGGGTGTTACCAAAGGAACCCAAACTCCCTGAACTAAAAACAACCAACACACCCCATACAGCACACCTGTAGCACTTCCCCCAATCACCAACAACCCAACTTGATCTCGAACAATCCAAGCTAACCCCCCACCCAACAATGACCACAAACTAATCCAGAGGAGTTCAATACTGATAGGCCAAACCGTCATTAACGCACGTCCATCTAATACAGCCGATATAATTTGACTCACCATTTCTGCTTGTAAAAATAACCCAGGAACAGGTTTCTTACTATAGGGAGTAGGCCTAGATTGTACAACGTAAGAAGATGCAATTGTACCAATCAAAACGATTTTATCTTTAATTAAATTAGGGTCTACTTCTTGATTTAAAACCTCTGTTAAGCTTACGGATTTTGCTAGTTTAACGGAGTTACGATAATTTAATAAAATTTGAAACATTTTTATATTATTTTCAACATAAAATCCGACTCGGATTAAGGGTTTAAAAAAGGTATTATTTAAAATAACTATATTTGTATTGTCAATCCGCTCCGGTTTAATCCCTTCCCCCTCAAGATAATTGAATGCGACACGGGTACTAAATCCATAGTCTGTCTTACAATTTTCAGGAGGAGGCATAAACATAATTTGACGACGTAATACCCCATCAGAATCAATTTGAATATCACTAAATCCTATCTGATTAGGACTAGCCTTTGAGGGGGGTTGAGTTCCATCTGAATTATTACTTTTTCCTTGACAAATGACCATGACTTGCTTTGGGTTATCCATTAGGAATTGAGTAAAATCTTTACTACCTGGGGGTTTAGGACGATCTCGATAAACATTTAACCCAATAACTCTTGGTTGATGACGTTGTAAGCTTTTTAAAACTTGGCTCAATTTTTGATCGGTAAGTGGCGATTCTCCGTTTAAATTTTGAATATCATTTTCGGTAATTGTTACTAATAATAATCGTTTGTCCGGTTGTTCAGGAGGACGCGATCGCATTAATTGATCATAAGCGTGTAATTCCCAAAATTCAAACCCTCCTAAAAATCGAAACCCTATAATTAAGATTATAATCGATAAATTAACAGCTATAGGAAAAGAAGATAAAGATTTTAATTTATTTTTAAACAGAGCTTTCTTCTGAGGAATTTGAGGTTTAAATTTTAAGGGTAAAACCGCCGGATTTTGACAAATAACAGGCAACCAACTCGCACAAGGAAACTGATTTTCCAGAATATATAATCGTTCCCTAGCTTCTCGAACTGACAAATAAAAAGAGTCTCCCGATATCAATTTTTGCAGAAAAAATTTAAGAAAATGATGGGCGACAGCATCCGCAACTGGTTCTCGCATTACAATCATTTGAGGAATATTTAATTGGGTGAGTTCCGTTGCAATTCCTAACCCATCACAGGAGTTAAAAATCGCTAAAGTTAACCCTCTCTCAATGGCTTTTTTAAACCCCGGTATTAAGTCTCTAACAGCGACTCGCTCTTGAGGATTAATTACAAATTCTCCCGTTTCTTCGGGGTCAAGACTACAACTATGTCCGGCAAAAAATAGAATATCCCATCCCTGTTGATTCCATAACTGTTCGTCCAATTGTTCACGAGAAGGTTCAACTAAAAATACTGTTTCTACATCGGGTAATGTCGTCAATAATTGACGATCCGTATTCACATCAATACCTCGACTATCTCCCAAAATCGCTAAAATTCTTAGGTGAGTTTTAATTGAATTTGAAGAAAATTGTTGATGATATTCTGGGGTGCTTAAAGCGAATTCGGTTTGAGGATAATCTTGGAGAAATTGCCACTGATGCCAAGGTAAACGGCGAACAGGAATATTATCGGTTTCTAAGATTAATTGAATGCTATCGGAAGGATGTAAAATCGAACGTAATTTTTGATCAATTTTTCTAAACTCAGGAGAATTTAACCAATTATTGAAATAGCTTTTATATTGCTGACAAATATCCCCAAATTCTACTTGAGAAACCTGAGTAATATCTTCTGTTTCTAATTCAATTCTCGGACGAAACGCTAAACTTTGATAGAGACTTTGATACATTAATTGCCAACGACGGGCGATAGCCATTAATTCCGAACTACTCGGTAAACTACCATTAAACTTCATCGGATAGGGATTTCCTGAGTCCAAAACCATGACCGTTACCCCAGGAAAACCTGCGATTAAATCCCCTAACCCTAAGTTTAACAATACAATTTTATCGGTCATTCTATCTCTAATTTTACAGTCTTAATTCAAGTATAATTTGTAGAAACATTGTACACAACATCTCTACAAGTTTAAATTTCAAACGCCTCAGTGATAGCAACTTCACCGAACACTACCTGGATTTGAAATCCTTCTCCAGGTTGTCCCTTAAACCGAGGAAGTTGAATATAATTATCCTGTAAACGAGATGGAACTTCCTGCATTACCTCTTGGGATTCTCCTAGCAAAATTAACCGAACCCCAGGTGGTAAATACAATTGATTTTCCATCGGATACAGTCGAACTCTCACCGCAAATCTGCCATCGGATTCTATATTAAAAGCGACTAATAAAACAACCGTTATCTGTCCTAATTGTACTCCTAAATCGATTAATTTTGCCGCTTGAGTTATTTCCTCTCGATCTCCCGATAAACTCCGCATAGCAAACGCCTGTTGTTCATCGGTAAGATCGGATGAAATCAATTGCCATCCTGCTTCAAAAACATCAGCTAACCACAAACTTAACTGGGCAGGTTTAATCGGAAATTCTAATTGTTGTAATGGGTTTAAATCCGAAAAAAAATCTTCAAAAGGTCGAAATTGTGCTAAAGGAATTTGTTCTTGATTGACCTGTTTAACAAATCCTAAAATTTCCGCTTCTTTTAAAGAATCAAAAATTCTGATAGCCACATAACCGATGCGATTTGTCCAGACTTCCGCCGGAACAAAACAACTTTGCTCTTGTTCTCGTACAGGACGACATTCTAAACGACCCTTTTCCGTGAGTTGTAAATCCGCAATATTGCCTCCTAATTGACAAATCGGATTCCAACTATCACTGGTATTAAGTTCAGTCGAAATTTCCATCCATTGTAAATAAGTATTCACCACCCAAACCGCTAAGGTATTAAAATAAACTTGCTCTCGTTTAGCAGGAGTTGGATGTTGTCGGGCAAACTGTCGTGCTTGTTCGTGGGCGGTTTGCGGAATCAACATCGGTAAGGTTTGATTGTTAAGATGAAAACGATGATTAACCATAAATTAAAGGCTCCAAATTTTTAATGATGACTCCTAAATTTCCTCTTGTTATAGATATCCCTCAGCCTCGCCAAATTTACGCAAATATTTTGTACAATTTCGTTCATAAAAACTGCTGAGAGTAGAGACGGGTAAACCCAATTCTTGAGATAAGTCTTTCCAATTTGTTTCCGGGGGTAAACGTCGTAAAATGAGCAGTTGACAAGTAACATCCTTTCGCCCTCGAATATGATGGTTGCGTAACTCCCCGGTAACATCACTTTCTGCCCATTTTCGCACCGTTTCTAACATCGGTGGAACATCTTCAGGAGCTTTGAGAGTCTCTAAAATATTAATGAATTGATTTTCAACTAAAATTTCATTCGATATCATCCGATTAGCTTGTTCTTGGATTTTACTTTTCTCATTATGTAAAACCCATTTTAGATGGTTATTCAGCCAAGTAATAACACTACTTAATTCAGAATTATAGCATTTTCCTGTAACAGATTCACATAAATTTAAACAAAAAAATAACCAGGTTTTTTGCCATGCGTCTGCATAATAAGATGTATTTTCCTGCCAAAGTTTACCTGATTTTTGAATGACCCGATAAATCTGGGTTAAACCTCGCTGACGTTCTACGGTTTTCGGAGGAAATTGGCAAGTTTGAGCAATAAGTTGCTGCAAATTTTTCTCAAATTTTGTTAAAGACATCTCAAATTAGACTAGGATTAATTTTGAGGTCAGAATTAATTATAAACAAGTATGCGACGCCGAACTTTCTTTTTTTGGTTTTATGGGACATTGTTACTTTCCTTTACATCTTCTCTGGGGATCAACAAACCCAATTCAGCCTTAGCCCTTCCTACCCCGCAGGAAGCGATGAAACTCTATGAACAAGCGAATCAATATATTGATCAAGGAAACTTCACCCAAGCTTTAACAACATTAAAACAAGCATTAAGTCAGTTTCAAGTATTAGGAGATCAACTCAGTGAAGCCGGAATTTTAAATGATATTGGATTAGTATATCGTAATCAAGGTCAGTATGAAACTGCCTTAGAGTATGGGGAAAAAGCCTTAAAAATTCGTCAACATTTAAACGATCAATCTGCGATCGCTCAAAGTCTTACTAATATTGCTCAAGTTTATAGTGTACAAGGGAATTATCCCCAAGCAATAGAATATTTTGAAACCGCTTTAAAGATTGTGAAAAACTTAGGTGAAACCCAATCCCAAGGTTATATTTTAAATAATTTAGGGGGAGTTTACCAAAATTTAGGGCAATATCAAAAAGCTCACTCTTCTTTTGAAGATTCTTTATCTATTTTTCAACAATTAAAGCAACCTCGTGAAGAAGCTATTCTATTGAATAATATTGCGTCTAATTATGTTTATCAGCGTCAATATGAGCCAGCAAAGCCTATTTTTGAAAAAGCATTAGCCATCTCTCAAAAACTTGGAGATCAGCAAGGAATTGCTCAAAATTTAGTTAATTTAGCTGCCGTTTATGACCGTTTAGAACAATATCCGAAAGCCTTAGAATTCTATCAACAAGGGTTAGAGTTAGCAACCCAAGTGGAGGATTTATCACTCATCGGACAAGCGTTCAATAATATGGGAACAGTTTATCGACTTCAACAACAATATGAATCGGCAATTAATTTCTATCAAAAAGCGTTAGAAGTTAGAACACAAATCGGAGAGAAATTAGGGATAACGATAACTTTAAATAATCTAGGAGTTGCTCAATTTCAATCTGGTAAACTTCCCCAAGCCACAGAAACCCTTTATACTGCCATTCATCAATTTGAAACCCTACGTCCGGGGTTAAATGATGAAAATAAAATTGCTTTATTTGAAAGATTTGCCAATACCTATAGTATTTTACAGCAAGTTTTAATAAGTCAAAATCAAATTGAAAAAGCATTAGAAATTTCTGAACGGGGAAGATCCAGAGCCTTTGTAGAATTATTAGCTAAAAATTTAGATCCCGAAGACATCAAAAAAATTGATGTTACTCCTCCCAATATTAATCAAATTAAACAAATTGCTCAAGAACAACAATCAACCTTAGTCGAATATTCGATAGTAGTTGACGAAAAGGGTAAAAATTCTGAGTTATTAATTTGGGTAATCTCACCCACCGGAAAAATTGATTTTCGTTCCGTTGATTTAACACAATTTCCACAGTTAGGAGATAATTTATTAACTTTTATATCCCAAGGAAACCAAGACCAACGAATTAATAATGCTTTAACTGGAATTGATACAGAAGTTTCTAATATTCCTGAGAGAGATATTACTCATAAAAAATTACAGGATTTATACCAAATTATCATTGAACCCATTGCAGATTTACTTCCAAAGACTCCAGAAGAACAGGTGATTTTTATTCCCCATCAAGAACTATTATTAGTTCCATTTGCAGCATTAAATGATGCTAACGGTCGGTATTTAATTGAATCCCATACAATTAGAATAAATCCCTCCATTCAAGCTTTACAATTAACCCGTCAATATCCGACCTTTCAACACAGTTTAAAATCGGCTTTAGTCGTTGGAAACCCAAAAATGCCAGTCAATATTCGGTCTCTTCCTGCTTCTGAAAATGAAGCAAAAGTGATTGCTAATCTCCTCAAAACTCAACCCTTAATTGGAGAAAAAGCGACAGAAACTGCTGTTATTAATTTAATGAAAGATGCTCAATTAATTCACTTAGCAACTCATGGCTTATTCGATGATTTTACAGGATCAGGGCTTCCGGGTGCGATCGCACTTTCTCCTTCAAATCAAGCTGATGGCTTACTAACAACCGCAGAAATTATGAATTTAAAACTCAACGCTAATCTATTAGTATTAAGTGCCTGTAATACCGCCTCTGGAAAGATTACCAGCGATGGAGTCCTAGGATTATCCCGTGCTTTAATAACCGCAGGTGTTAAAAATTTAATAGTCACGTTATGGAGTGTTGATGATCAACGAACAATGGAATTGATGCAAACCTTTTATCAAGAATTCCAGCAAAATCCAGATTACGCCCAAGCCTTACGTCAAGCGATGTTAAAAATGATTAAAACCCATCCTAATCCTAAAAACTGGGGTGCTTTTATATTAATAGGATAACCCCTTTTCTCGTTGCTAGGTTCAACCTAGCAATGCTTATTTGCAGGCTCCGCCTGCTGTTAACTAGAGGCGGAGCCTCAGAAAATGTTATCCCTGGTAGAACCAGGGAACTAGGGGAAATCTGTTTGAAATTTTCTACAATTTACGATACCATTGAGATAATTTTATCGGGGAAATTCCCCAATAATATCCAATCACAACTAATTGATTAATTAACGTCGTTTTGAACACTCCTAACTTTTGCCATCGTCTTCCTGAAGTCATCACAGAACTCGATAAAATCTCAATTTTTCCTAAACGATTTAAACGACGAATTAACTCAAAATCCTCCATAATCGGTTGTTCAGGAAATCCCCCAACTTCCCAAAAAGTAGAAGCTTTAATAAAAATAGCTTGATCTCCGTAGGGCATTTGTAAATATTTTGAACGCCAGAATACCGTTTTTTCAATTACCCTTAAACTGAATTCAGGAGCATTAATTTTTAATTGAAATGCTCCCGCAATTATGTTAGAATTAACCCAAATCTTTCTAACGTCCTGTTCAAACCCCAAAGGTAATTGAGTATCCCCATGTAAAAATAATAAAATCTCCCCCGTTGCTATCTTTGCTCCTGCATTCATTTGTAGTGCTCGTCCCCGTTGGGTCACAATGACTTTCACCCCCAAACCTTGGGCAATCTCTACCGTATTATCCTGGCTTCCTCCATCCACAATAATCATCTCTATATTTTCTGCATTTTGAATCCCAGAAATCACCGACTCAATATTTTCGGCTTCATTTAAAACCGGAATAATAATTGAAATTTTTGCTATCGCTGGATTAAAATTCATCAATGGATTACTCAGCCAATTAGGTCAATTCATAAAATCCTTGATAATTTATCACGTTTTCTGAGATAATAATAACGACATCAAAAACGGGTTTACAGCGAGGAACAACGCTACAAAAAAACGTCGTTGAACCGTTGGAGCACAACCCACAAGTCCGAGGAACTATCCATGTCCGATAACTTTAGAAGTCAAACTATTACCCAAGGAACTCAACGCACTCCCAACCGTGCTATGTTACGGGCGGTGGGATTTGGAGATCAAGATTTTACCAAACCCATCGTTGGAATTGCGAATGGTTACAGCACCATTACCCCCTGCAATATGGGGATTAATACCCTAGCATTACGCGCAGAAGCCGCCCTCAAACAAGCGGGAGCGATGCCACAAATGTTCGGAACAATTACCGTTAGTGATGGCATTTCTATGGGGACTGAAGGAATGAAATATTCCTTAGTTTCACGAGAGGTTATTGCTGATTCAATTGAAACCGCTTGTAACGCCCAAAGTATGGATGCAGTTTTAGCAATTGGCGGTTGTGATAAAAATATGCCGGGGGCAATGATTGCGATTGCTCGTATGAATATTCCGGCTATATTTGTATATGGTGGAACGATTAAACCCGGACATTATAATGGTAAAGATTTAACCGTTGTTAGCGCCTTTGAAGCCGTCGGACAATATAGTGCTGGAAAAATTGATGATACAGAATTAATTGAAGTGGAACGTCGCGCCTGTCCAGGGGCGGGTTCCTGTGGGGGAATGTACACCGCAAATACCATGTCTTCCGCTATTGAAGCGATGGGAATGAGTTTAATGTATTCCTCTACAATGGCGGCAGAAGATGAGGAAAAAGCCGAAAGTACAGAAAAGTCGGCTTATGTGTTACGAGATGCTATTAAAAATCGCATTCTTCCTCGTCAAATTCTAACAAGAAAAGCCTTTGAAAATGCGATCGCTGTAATTATGGCTGTCGGCGGTTCAACCAATTCAGTTTTACATTTATTAGCCATTGCCAATGCCATTGGGGTTGAATTAACCATTGATGATTTTGAAGAAATTCGCGCTAAAGTTCCGGTTTTATGTGATTTAAAACCCAGTGGTCGTTATGTCGCCACAGATTTACATAAAGCGGGTGGTATTCCGTTAGTCATGAAAATGCTATTAGAAAAAGGCTTAATTCATGGCGATGCCTTAACAATAACAGGGAAAACTGTAGCCGAACAATTAGCTGATGTTCCCTCCGAACCTAGCCCCGACCAAGATGTAATTCGTCCTTGGAATAATCCCATGTATGCTCAAGGACATTTAGCCATTTTAAAAGGCAATTTAGCCACAGAAGGTTCCGTTGCTAAAATTACAGGCGTTAAAAATCCTGTGATTACTGGCCCAGCACGGGTTTTTGAATCCGAAGAAGAATGTTTGGATGCAATTTTAGCCGGAAAAATTAACGCTGGCGATATCATTGTTATCCGTTATGAAGGGCCGAAAGGCGGGCCAGGAATGCGGGAAATGTTAGCACCAACTTCGGCAATTATTGGGGCGGGTTTAGGCGATAAAGTCGGATTAATTACTGATGGTCGTTTCTCTGGAGGAACCTACGGAATGGTGGTCGGTCACGTTGCTCCAGAAGCGGCAGTTGGCGGTAATATTGGTTTAGTTCAAGAGGGAGATAGCATCACAATTGATGCCCATCAACGGTTACTGCAAGTTAATATTTCCGATGAAGAATTAGCCCAACGTCGTCAAACTTGGCAAGCTCCAAAACCTCGTTATACGAAAGGAGTTTTAGCCAAATATGCAAAATTAGTTTCATCTAGTAGTGTGGGGGCTGTGACGGATTTAAACTTAGGTTAATTCTCTTATAACCAGGCGTGAAACCCTCATGATAAGGCGTTCACGCCTCATAAAAAAAGTTTAATTTTTAATGACTGACTCCAAAATTTACTTTATTCTTGATCTTCATATTCATCAAGTTGTAATGTATATTCTAATGCTGCTACAGTTGTAGTAAAGCGGTCAAGCGTATTTCTTTGAACAACAATAACGGGTCGAATACCTGCTTGTTCTGAACCGCGACTTGGATTCAAATCAGCTAAATAAACATCTCCCCGCATCACTTAACATCCTCTTGGTGAAGCTGATACAAATAATCGCTTAAAATCCCTTCTGAATAAGCTAAATCTTGATCAGCAAACTCAGCTTTTATATCCGCAGCTTCTTGATCAGAAATACTATCCCAATCCTGAAATTGTTGTTTTTTATGTAATAAAAGTGCATATTTCAACACTTCCTCTTGCTTAGATAAGGATAATTGGGATAAGACTTTCAACAGTTGGGATTGGACAACATCAGGTGTTTTTGTGATCATCAAACCAACCTAACTAAGATTTTAAACAAACTTGATAGATTTTAGATCCTATAGATCAATTATAACCCATTTTTATTTTAGAGGAAAAAACGATACCTATGGTAAGCTGCGAAGATCGTAACTCAACACCTGTTGTTGGGCTTTAACCCTCTATTCTAGCTAAGACTTATGCAATATAGTTAACTTATCGACGGGTTTTCTAGCTAAATTTCCCAAAGCCTCTTTCAAAAAGATACCTTAATGATTCGGTCTGGGGTGATATCATTGACCTCAATCAAGTTAGATTACTTTTAAAAAGCAAAAAATAGAGTCATAATACGAATAATGAATTTTCCCTTCTTATCATAAAGTCCACCAAATTCCATGAGTTTCAAAATGCTAGATGAAATGATTAATCTCCAAAATGCGATTATTCCTGCTTGTGCTGTCGTGACACCCGATACACCTCTGTTACAGGCACTCATGGCAATGAATCAAAGCAATAAACAACAATGCTTACTCTCAGAAGCCCCTAATTTGGTTGAAAATTCAACTCTTCCTTCTCACTCTCCTGGATGTGTATTGGTGATGGAAAATGAAGAATTAGTAGGAATTTTAACAGAACGAGATACGGTTAAATTAGCAGTTAAAGGGGAAAATCTTTCTCAAACAACGGTTAAAGAAGTGATGGTAAAACCCGTAATTACTTTAAACCATGAAGAATTTACGGATGTCTTTGTGGCTTATAATATGATGCGTCGCTTTCAAATTCGCCACTTACCCATTCTTAATCAACAGAAAAAAGTTTTAGGTTTAGTCACCTTAACGAGCTTGCGACAAGTTTTAAATTATCACCATTTTTTAAGGTTTCGTCAAGTTTCAGAAGTCATGACTCGTCATGTCATGACGGTTTATCCCTTTACCCCAGTTCGAGAAGTTGCCCAAATTTTAGCTCAATATAATATTAGTTGTATTGTTGTTGTTGTCGAACAAGAAGGGCTTTTATATCCGGTCGGAATTGTCACAGAACGAGATATTTTACAACTGCAAGCTTTAGAACTGACTTTACAAAATCTCACCGCCGAGACAGTCATGAGTTTTCCTTTATTTTCAGTTAAATCCATAGAAACTTTATCAACAGCACAGCAAATTTTACAAAAACATAAAATCAGACGATTAGCTGTCGTGGGTGAACAAGGAGAATTACAAGGAATTATAACTGAGAGTAATTTAGTTCAGGTCTTAGACCCTTTAGAATTGTATGGAATTTTAGAAATATTAGAACGAAAAGTCATGCAATTAGAAGAATGTCGAATTATCTTACTCACCAAACAAGATTTAGAATTAGCTAAAGCCTTAGAAAATAATGAATTTAGTCTTTACTATCAACCTCAAGCTGATTTAAAAACGAGGGAAATTGTGGGTGCGGAAGCATTAATTCGGTGGATATCTCCTCAAAAGGGAAATATTTCGCCGGCGGAATTCATTCCCATTGCTGAAAATACAGGTTTGATTATACCTTTGGGTAAATGGGTCTTACGAACTGCCTGTACTGAAGCTGTTGCTTGGAAAAATGCTGGACTTCCTCCGATTGAAATTGCGATTAATATTTCCGCTCAACAGCTTGAAGATGAGAATTTCGTATTAGATGTGAGATCAATATTAGATCAAACAGGCTTAGAACCTCAACGATTAAAATTAGAATTAACAGAAAGCGTCCTGGTTCATAATATTAATTTAACTTTAGAAAAATTTAAACAGTTACAGGAATTAGGAATTGAAATTGCTATTGATGATTTTGGAACAGGTTATGCTTCTTTAAGTTATATTCAAAATTTCTTATTTGATATTTTAAAAATTGATCGTTGTTTTATTAAAAATATTACTCAAAATAATAAAAATTCTGCTATCGTTTCTGCGATTATTCGCCTCGCTCGTCAGCTTAATTTTAAAGTGATTGCTGAAGGAGTCGAAACTCAATTAGAACAAGATTTTTTAGCGCAACAAGGTTGTGATTTCATTCAAGGGTATTTTATTAGTCCTCCTCTCCCTTTTGAAGAATTTTGTGAGTTTTATTGGGATTATTCTAAGCTGAAATAGACGGGGATAGAGAGCAAATCCAGAGGAGGGAATTATTAACTTTTGAAACCAAAATTAACAGGCAAGATGCCTGTTCCACAGATCTATTCTTCTGTCAACAGTAAACAGTAAATAGCCAACAATTAACAGTTTCCTGTCTGTCCTAAATATTGAGTTAAATAAGGGGAAAAAACTTCATAAATTAAAGTTAACGGTTTGCCATGATGCCAAAATAAATAATGACGTCCCCAAAATGGCCCTGATTCGCCAAAGGCTAATTCTAAGGCTTTGCTATCGCCATAATAAATTCCCTGCACATCCCGATACAGTTCCGTCCGTAATCGTGCTAAACTTGCCCAGATGGGTAACGACCGATTTTGTAAATATTCATCAACATGACTGGCTTCCCACCAAGAAGTTGCGTAAGCTAACCGTTGTCCTGATGCGGTTCTTAACCACACTTGACGGCGCACACGGGGGCCAGGAACGGCTAAAATCTGCTCTGGGGCATTATCCGTACTGATGCCAATGGCTGACATATCAATCACATCAACCTCTGTGGGTTCCCCGGTTAACAGTTGTAAATGTCGAGTCGGAGAACCATCTCCTAAGAGTAAAATTTGCCAAGGGGGAGACAGTTGACTGTGGGGTAGTCCTTGTTTAACAATAGCTTCATCCCCCTGCCATCGACACCGAAGACGATGCCAAGCAGTTGGTTGAGTAACGGGTTCGAGTCTTCTAATACTGGCAGTCAAGGGTATGCAACAAAACTTAACGTCTGTTGTTTATGATAGCGCAACGGATGTCAGGTGTCAGGTTTCAACGATGAGATTATGAACGACAATTTAAAAGAAGTTACAATTTATACCGATGGAGCCTGTAGTGGCAATCCAGGGCCAGGAGGATATGGCGTCGTGTTAATGTATGGCCCCCATCGCAAGGAATTATCGGGGGGTTATCAACTTACCACAAATAATCGCATGGAATTAATGGCGGCAATTGTCGGATTAGAAGCTTTAAAGTTTCCTTGTGCTGTTAATTTATATACGGATTCTCGCTATTTAGTGGATGCAATGTGCAAAGGATGGGCGAAGAAATGGCAACAAAATGGTTGGAAACGTAATCCAAAAGAATCTGCTAAAAATCCCGATTTGTGGGAAAGATTACTCAATATTTCTCAACAGCATCAAGTTCAATTTCTCTGGGTGAAAGGTCATGCTGGAGATGAAGAAAATGAATGTTGCGATCGCTTGGCAGTTAACGCTTCCCAACAACCCGATTTACTCCCGGATTTGGGTTATTCACAAGAGAATTAATCCCGTTAATTTAGATTGAATTAGATCAAGATAGGATAAATTTATATCCCGATTTGATATAATAATATTTGTCAGTTCTGCCAAGGCGAATGAATGAATATGGCGATCGCTACTGTCACAGAAACAGAAACCTTTTCCCTAGAAGATTTTATGGCAAATCCTCCCGATCATCAAGAGTGGGTGGATGGACAATTGGTGGAGACAACCGGAATGACAATTAAACATAGCCAGATTCAATGTCGGTTAGGTCGTTATTGGGGAAATTACGCAGTTGAATCAGGACAAGGAGGAGATGCTTATACAGAGCTTCCCTGTCGTACCTTAAAACAAGGTCGCCGTCCTGATGTGTCCTATCTCACACCGGAATTACTAACACAATTTGGGGAGTTTCCCACCTTACCCCAAAGTCCTCCCCTCCTCGCTGAAATTGTGTCTCCCAGTGATGCGGCGGAGGATTTATTTGCTAAAGCCAGTGAATATTTAGAGTCCGGTTGTCAGGAAGTTTGGTTAGTTTTTCCTGAAAATAAACGAGTTTTAATTATTACAGAAAATCAAACCTTAGCGTTTAAAGCTGGCGATATTGTTAATACACAAATTATTTTATTAGGATTTAGTCTTGAAATTAATCAATTATTTGGTTAATTGAGCTATAATATTTCTTGTTTACAAACTTAAGGTACGTTTATTACTAGCCTAATCCAGAAATGGATTACATTACCAGAGGAATACAGTACAGTGATCAAGATAGTCGTCAATGCAACTAAGGGTGGAGTAGGAAAAACAACAGTAGCAACGAATATTGCTCTACTACTTGCCCAGCAAAACAAACGTGTTTGGGCTTTAGATCTTGCAGGGAGAGGCCGCATGGCAAGGTTTTTGGAATCTACCAGTTACTTCAATAACAGTACCAATAAAATCGATATTCCAGAAACAGAGACTTTACCCGATTCTTTCTCAGGAGCATCAGATTACGATTTTCTAGTTGCTGATACTGATGACTACTATAAAGTTCCTGCTACTATTGTAACACAACGAGGTTGGAGATTGATCATTCCAATTGTACCTGATGATTCGGTTGGGGTAGAAGATATAGTAGAGGAAACTGCATCCCTTTTAAATTTTGGTCTTCTGACTAACTTAGTTCCAAGGGCAAGAATTGTAGTAAATAATCGTCATCATAATGATAATTATGAACAACTTTACCACCAAGTATATAAACAAGTTGAGGCTGCTTCTATTGATGAATTTTTGTCAAATCAATGGTTGCCATTTGTAAATTTATCTCCGTTCGATTTTACATCTGATGAAGTTTTCTCAAAAACTTTGGGTTCTGTTCTCTCTGAGCTTGGGATTTAAAAAAATTATGTCAAAGCTAACTGAAACTCTAAGCAACAATGTACAAAATCACTTAGACAATATAACTATACGATTCTCTACTCAACAGTTAGATCAAGACTTATTAAACCAATTAGGTATCTATTTATGCACGAAAGCATCAGAAAAGTTAATTGAAACTGCATTGGCTTTAGCTTGTGGGTATTACATGGATATTGATAAAGCCATTATTAGCCAAATCAAATATAAGCCTGCTCAAAAACTCGAAGGGATCATATCTAAGAGATCTCAAAGTGAAACTGAAAAAGAATTACAAAAAGTTGATGTTCCTCGATGGATAGTGCTAATTGTAGGCAGCACCGAAATCTACTCTACGAATCATCAAAATTTTGTGACTGTAGAAGATGCTATTAATGTTATATTCAAAAATGTAACTAAGACTCTTAACAACAAAATTCAAGAATCTTCAGGGAATTTAACTCATGTAACTATAAGATTCTATGCTGAACGATTAGATCAAGACTTATTAAATCAATTAAGGAGCTATCTATGTACCGAATCCTCAGTAAAGTTAATTGAAACTGCATTTGCTATGACTTCAGGGCATTACATAAATATTGAGCCAAGCATTATTGATCACTTCGATAAAACATCTATTAGCCAACTACTAAACATAGTATCTCAATCATCTCAAAGTCAGACTGAAAACAATTTGCAACAGACTGATATTCCTCAATGGATGGTGAAAATTTTATACTCCAAAATCTACCCTGAAAACGCTCTAGGGCCTCTGGCTACTGTAGAAGATGCTATTAACACAGTATTTCGTTTGTGTATTAATTTATTAAAAAAACCGCTAGGTAATAATGATGGGAAAACTACAAAGAAAGCTAGTTGAAAATTTAATTTCTCGTAATCCAACCGAAAAAAGGGAGATTGGAAACCGAATTGTTCGTGCTTTAGGAGGCGACCCAACTCCACAAGCTACAGGATTACCTCGTCGGCGTGGTACTGGTGACGGAGGTATAGATGGAAGAATTCCAATTCTCATCAGACAACGTGTGATTACAGAAAAGTTGAAACGGAAACCTGATGGTACACAATTCCCGGTCAGCATTGCTAAAAGCGAATTTGAGTTGGTTGAAGCTCAAGCAGGTTTTAATATTAAGATTGAGCGAGACAGCTTTGAAAGGGATACAATTAACGCTTTTGTAGAAAACTTAAGGCGTGAAGGAATGTTTGCGGGTGTGATTGTTACTGCAAGTGGGCTTTGCCCAGATGCTGAATCTGAGTTGCAACGACACAATAATAATGATATGGATTTATGCCATATTTTATTAGAAGATTTATTAAGTGGAAATATATCCTGTAAGGAGATCAAATTTGTGGTTGGTGATCTTGTAGAACAACTTCGAGTTAGCCTCCGAGAATATATTACTTCTAATATCTAAATTCCTTGATAAAGTAATACTTTTTTACCCATTTATGGGTGTTGTAAAAACACTGTGCGTAAAAGTTTTACAACACCCATCAATATTGGATATCTTAAGGATTTAATCCTTCATTAATCATCGAAATGTTTAATAATTGCATCGGCAAATTCTGAACATTTCAACGGTTCAACGGGAGGCTCCATTAATCGGGCTAAATCATAGGTGACTTCTTGATTTGCGATCGCACCACTTAACCCTTTTTTAATTAAGTCTGCCGCTTCTTGCCACCCCATATATTCTAACATCATCACCCCCGATAAAATCAAAGAACCCGGGTTAACTCGATCTAAACCTGCGTGTTTAGGTGCTGTGCCATGAGTGGCTTCAAAAATCGCACATTCATCGCCAATATTTGCCCCTGGCCCCATACCTAAACCTCCGACCATTGCAGCCGCTGCATCCGATAAATAATCCCCGTTTAAATTCATCGTAGCCAGAATAGAATATTCATCAGGACGGGTTTGAATTTGTTGGAAAATACTATCAGCAATACGGTCATTGACCATAATTTTCTCCTTCCATTTCCCATTACCATGCGTTTCCCAAATAGCATTGAGAACCCCTTCTACTTCTTTACAAATTTCAGCTTGTTTTTCCGGTGTTAAGGCATCATAACCGGGTTCAATTTGACGAGCATTGTTTTCTAAAGACAGATCAGGATTTTTCTCTTTATTTCCTAAAATCCAAGATTCCCGTTCTGTAATACATTCGTTGCGGAATTCCGTTGTTGCTAATTCATAACCCCAATCTCGGAAAGCCCCTTCGGTGTATTTCATAATATTACCTTTATGCACCAACGTCACCATTTGTTTATTTTTAGGCAGACGCAAAGCCTGATAAATGGCACGACGAACTAACCGTTGAGAACCCGTTTTACTAATCGGTTTAATCCCAATTCCAGAATCGAGGCGAATTTGTTTTTTCCCATGTTCAGGAGTCGCCGGAATTAATTCGGTATTGAGAATATTAATTAATTTTTCGGCGATTTCCGTTCCCTGACGCCATTCAATTCCTAAATAAATATCCTCGGTATTTTCCCGATAGATAATCACATCTAATTTTTCAGGGGTTTTATGAGGAGAAGGAGTTCCGGTGTAATATTTACAGGGACGAACACAGGCATATAGATCATGAATTTGCCGTAAGGCCACATTCAAAGAGCGAATGCCGCCACCGATGGGCGTGGTTAATGGCCCTTTAATTGCCACTCCATATTCCCTGATGGCGGTGGTGGTGTCTTCGGGTAAATATTGATAAGTACCGTAGAGTTCGCAGGCTTCGTCCCCAGCGTAGACTTTAAACCAGCTAATTTGACGTTTGCCGCCGTAGGCTTTAGCAACAGCCGCATTCAGAACTTTTTCTGTAGCCGGCCAGAGGTCAATTCCGGTGCCATCTCCGCGAATGAAGGGAATAATTGGATTATCAGGAACAATGGGTTCGCCGTTTTTGAAGGTGACTTTCTCGCCTGTGGTGGGTGGAGTAATCTTTTCGTACATATTCTTGACTTGAGATGTAGATAACGATGCACCTTATTTTGTCATGATTTTTTACATAAACCCCCAGGACTACCTGAAAAATTTTAGTTTTTTGGGGTAGGATTAGGATTAAGTGGTATTTTGTTTCTAATTTGTATCAGGAAATACTGACATTTGCATACTCATAGAAAATTTAATTGCAAAACCTGCATCTTGCATTATTTCTTAAGGAATTGCAAAAAAAATACAAGAAACTTTTAAAGAAAGTTAATGTTCTGCCAGGGAAAACTGTGTATGATGATGAGTAGCGAAAGTTCATGGAACTGAATTATTTTTTTCACGAACTCAAGGCAACTGTCAACAAGGGTTAAGTTAAAGATCAAATATCAAACTCGTCCTAACTGAATATTCAGAAGTCAACGCTCCCAAATCGGGAATAGCAACGGTTAAACTAGCAACCTGAAAACTAAAATGATACACATGATTTGAACATCACTAACTCAGTCATAATCGAGTTTGTAAGTTCAGTGATTCTTCAATTTTTCACCCTTCTTCATTTTTATTAACAGGCAGGATGCCTGTTCCACAATCCTAGAAAATTTCCTATCAACCTCTTATTTATTGGAGACTAGAAACAATGGAAACCACAAATACCGTTAATCACAATGTCTATCAAGATGTGTCTTCTTCAACTTTAATTAATAATCGATTAGCCGAGCAGGAAGGTGCTTTTCCCACAAATAATACGACTAAAAAATATTCAGAACACCCAAATTTATTAGAATTACCCCATTATGGATTAGAAGAATTAGGACTCAGAAACCTAGGTCATGTTTATCGCAACTTACCCATTCCTACCTTAGTTGAACATTCCATAGCTCGTGCTGAAGGCATTCTCGCAGCCAATGGATCTCTATGTGTCAAAACCGGAAAATATACCGGACGTTCACCCCATGATAAATTCATTGTCGATGAACCCGAAAGCCGGGATGAAATTCACTGGAGCAAAATGAATGTTCCTATCCCGGAATTCAATTTTGATCGTCTGTATCGTCGGGTTCGGTCTTATGTTCAAGGACGGGATTTATACATTTTTGATGGCTATGTGGGTGCTGATCCTCACTATCAATATGGTGTACGAGTCATTACAGAACGAGCCTCTCAAAGTTTATTTGCCCAACAATTGTTTATTCGCCCCACCGCCGAACAACTCAAAACCCATCACACTGATTTTACCGTAATTGCCGTTCCAGGGTTACACGCCGATCCTGAAGATGATGGCATTAATAGTGAAGCGTTTATCGTCCTGAATTTATCGAAAAAAATGGTGATCATTGGGGGATCAAAATATGCCGGAGAAATCAAAAAATCCGTGTTCTCCCTGATGAACTACTTTATGACTAAAGCCGATGTGCTACCCATGCACTGTGCCGCCAATATGGATGCAGACGGACACACCGCCCTATTCTTTGGTTTATCGGGAACCGGAAAAACCACCCTCTCGGCTGACCCCGAACGCTATTTAATTGGAGATGATGAACATGGTTGGTCAGATCATGGGGTGTTTAACTTTGAAGGCGGTTGTTATGCCAAAACCATTAAACTGCGTCGGGAACAGGAACCGCAAATTTGGGATGCGATTCGGTTTGGGTCTTTAATGGAAAACGTGGTTTTAGACCATGACACCCGTGTTCCTGATTATGATGATGGCAGCTTAACGGAAAATACCCGCGTTGCCTATCCCATCGAGTATATTCCTAATGCAGTGATTCCAGGGATTGGTCGCCATCCAAAAACAATTATTTTCTTAACAGCAGATGCCTTTGGTGTGCTACCTCCCATTGCCAAACTCACGAAAGAACAGGCCATGTATCACTTCATGTCCGGTTATACCAGTAAAGTCGCCGGAACAGAACGGGGAATTAAAGACCCAGAAGCCACCTTTTCCGCCGGATTTGGCAAATGCTTCTTACCCTTGGCTGCGTCAGTCTATGCCAAATTATTAGGGAAACGATTAGAAGAACACCCCGAAACCAACGTCTATTTAGTCAATACCGGATGGTCGGGTGGCGCCTACGGAGTCGGACAACGGGTTCCGATCTCCTATACTCGCGCTATGGTCTCGGCGGCAGTCAATGGAACCTTAGACAACGCCAAGTTCTATCCCCATCCGATTTTCAAAGTGTTAGTACCCGAAAATATCCCAGGAATTCCTTCTGAAATTTTAGATCCGGTACAAACCTGGAAGAATCCCCAAGCCTATCAAAAACAAGCCAAACAATTAGCGCAGTTATTTGTGGACAACTTCAAGAAATTTGAAGGGGTTCCTGAAAGTGTTCTGGAAGCTCAACCGAATCTTAACTAAGTTAAGCCCTAGTTAGAGCTTTAACTCTACACGCCTAAATTAATCTTTGATCTAATTTTACCCCCTGACTGTATCCAGGGGGTTTTTACTACCCTAACTTATAGCCTAACGCTATACACTAAGGACAGTTTTTAGTCCTTAAACCCTTTCACTGCTTACTGTTCCTAGTTAAGCTGTTCCCTATTTATTCTAAGATTGCGTAACGCTATCGTGCTTGCACTCTTATTGCATTCTTCTGTGAAACAACAATCCCCCGTCGAGCGCGCCGGCTTGACGGGGGATTGTCAATCAGACTTATTCAGACTTTATTCAGACTCTCTCAGAAGACGAGGGAACGAAATTTATCAAGAATTGGAAGATTTATCTGTTCTGTGTAACCGCCCCGATGGAAGACGCCGAGCCACACCAGCTATTCCTGCCGCAAAGACTAAGCCGATAATTGTTCCGGGTTCAGGAACATCTTTAGGTGGTTTGACGGTTCCGAGAGAACCACCTTTAAGCAATACCCCTGAATCATAAATCCCATCAGCGAGATCTTTAATTTTGATGCTTAAAGTATTTGTGTCGTTCTGCTTTAGCAAACCTTCAAAAGTTAGCTTTTTCGTGTAGCCATCCAGTTTTGTTACCGTACCTGGGCCAGCAGGATTGTTGATATAGTCTGGGTGAAACGGCCCACTAGGGTTACTAACAAGGTTGTTGATAGTAACAGTTTGACCGTTACTTAATTGCGCTAGGTTTACACCGTTAAGCAATAATTCAAAAGAATCATTGAAACTGGTTCCCCCATACTCGACAAACTCTTCTGAACCGAAGACATACTCGAAATATATCTTGTTTACGGTGCTGTCAGCGTGAAAGCTGATATCAAATTTAGCCAAGTCATAACTACCAGGAGTATCACCGAATAGCCCAAAATTTGTGCTTAAATCAGGGTTATATACGCTGCTGCTGTTCACTCCGGGTAAGTCTACTACTCTCCCAGTGCTCATCACAATCCCAGATTTCAACCCAAATGGATCATTTTGGAACAAGCCAAAAGCATCGGCGTTTCCGGTGATACTGGTGGAAAAATTACTTAAACCATTGGTGTTTCCTAAAAGGGCATTCAGCAAAGCAGAAGTATTATTATTTTGAGTCACGGTAAAAGCTGATGCTGGTGCTTCAATCATACCGAGAGCGGCAATAGCAGTAATAACGGTAGAAATTTTTTGGAATCGTTTCATTTTTTCCCTCTGGTTAATCTAAATCAGATTTATCAGTCAAATCGATCAAGTACCAACATCAACCAAATCAGTGATGTTGGCTAAGTAATTTTCAGATAAACTGATGATAATTTTCTGGAACTTATTAACAGTTTCTTGTCTTGTTGCCTCTTAATGTTAAGCAAGCATTCTCTTCACTGTCAATAGCTCTTCAGCAACTTTACGAGAACTTTAAATATCTGATCGAAATATAGGACTAAATTCGGCAAAAATTGCCGGGTGAATCTTAGACTAACTTTACAAACGTACCTATCCCTCTTCTGTAATGCTAGTAGACAGCACGACCCAGTTGCTGAGTTGGAGGTTATAGCGTTGGTATTGGACTCATAGTCAACCAGAACATGACGGCTGCACAATTGAGGCAATAAAACTTGTTTTTTTGACAGCCCTCAAATCGTAATGTAACAATTGAAAGTAGAGAATATTGTGAATCAGGGTCAATGGTTTCCTGTTAAGTTTTGTTGTCAGTCGAAACTTAATTGTAAGTTTGGTTAAATTTTATGTGCAAAGGAATAAGAATGTTTTTAAAATCCAAAGAAATTCATTTGAAATGCACCCATTGTTCTCAGATTACCGCTTATCAAAAAGCATCCATTGTCTGTCCTCTGTGTGGTGGAACCATTCTTCAAGCCGAGTATGATCTTGAAGAGTTAGTTCATTGTCATTGGAAAGACAAACTTTCCACTCGTTACCCCAGTTTGTGGCGCTATCACGAACTTTTACCTTTATTTGATTCCAATCATATTGTCACCCTAGGAGAAGGTTGGACACCCTTAATTCAGGCCCAACGCTTCGGAAAGTTAATCGGTTTAGATTATCTTTATATTAAGGATGAACGTCAAAACCCTACAGGTTCCTTTAAAGATCGACAAGCTTCCGTGACCATTTCGGTGATGAAGGAACAGGGAATTAAAGAAATGGTTTTAGCCTCAACCGGAAATGTGGCTATTTCCTATTCAGCTTATGCAGCTAGGGCGGGAATTAAACTTTGGGCGTTTCTGTCAGGTTTAACCCCCGATGAAAAAATCCGAGAAATTCAATTATATGGTGCAGAAGTCGTTAAAGTCCCTGGAACCTATGATCAAACCAAACAAGTCGCTGCGGAATTTGCCCAAAATCAGGGGATTTTTTTAGATAGTGGCTTGAAAAGCTTTACCAGTGGGGAAAGCATGAAAACAATGGCCCTGGAGTTAGGCGAACAACTGCACGGACAAGCCCCAGACTGGTTTATTCAGGGGGTGAGTGGAGCCATGGGGCCCATTGGAGTGGTTAAAGGTTTTGAGGAAATGATGGCGTTAGGAATGGTCGATAAAGTGCCCCGTTTGGGAATGATTCAATCCTCCGGTTGTAACCCGATGGTACAAGCTTTTGAAAAAGGTGAACGGGAAGCCATTCCGGTTACAGACCCAAAAACGGCGATCGCCACCTTAGCAACAGGAAATCCGGGTTTTGCCTATAGCTGGCTTTATGATTTAATGCAGAAATATGGGGGAGCGATGGAACAAGCAACGGATGCTGAAGCCTATACCGTGACTCGACTGTTAGCCCAAACCGAAGGAATTTCTGTGGAACCTGCCACGGCTGTTGCTTTTGCTGGGTTAATCAAACTGGCTCAACGGGGAATCATCCAACCTCAAGAACGAGTGGTGATTAACTGTTCGGGTCATACCTATCCGGTTGAAGAACAGATTTTAACCGAGGAATTTGCACCAGAAGCGTCAACCCAGTTTAAGTGGTAATCAAATCTTGTTGAGATTCTGATTCTAAGCTAAAAAAATTAGGATCTTGATCCGCAATTAAAGCCGTCGCTGCCATTCCCGTATGTACCGTACATAATGTCCGAAAGGGATCCATAATCGGGTCAATGGCAATAAATAAAACTAAGGCGGCTTCTAAGGGTAATCCCAAAGGTCTAAGAACAACATTCAGGGTCGTTAAGGTCACAATTCCGGTCGCCCCTGAACTGGCCATTCCAGCAAAAATCGAACCGACAATGATAATGGCTAACCCCGATACACCAATCGAAATTTGATACAGTTGGGCAACAAAGATACTCGCCAAAGTGAAATAAACCACTTGACCAAAACGACCGACCGTGATCCCCAAAGGAACAACTAAGTTTGTGGTTTGTAGAGAAAATTTTAAACCCTGACTCATGGTAGAAATCATTGAGGGTAAACACGCTAAAGCATTTGTGGTTGCTAAGGCTAAAATTGTGGGTTCTTGAGCCATGGAGAAGACATAACTTAATGGACATCGAGATCGCACCCAAATCAAAATGGTACTCACGGCATAAATTAATAAATAGGTAAAAACAGCCACCGCAATAAAATTCACCATGGCAAACACAACGTTTAATCCGGTGTGAGCAATTTGAGCCGATAGTAAACCATATAAACCAAACGGCAGCAGCAAGGTTAACCAACTAATCCATTTATTAAAGGTGCGATAAATAATTTCTAAACCATCTAAAAAAGCCTGAGATGCAGAGGTGCTATCTTGAACCATTCCCAAAGAAATCCCAAAAATAATCGAGAAAAATAAAACCTTTAATGTATCCCCTTTACTCAGGGCATCAAAAATATTATCGGGAATCATACTGATCACAAAACTCCCTAATCCAGGCTGATTTTTTAAGGGAGGTAAAGGTTGATTTAATGCGACTTCTAAATCAATTCCTGATTTATTCACTAATATTCCCAGGTTTTGTAGGGTTGTTGTACTTAAACCTGTTCCCGGTTTTGTGATTCCAGCAACTAATATTGCAGTTACGGCAATGAATACCATTAACACCGGAAAGATAATCATAATGCGTTTGATGGATTTTGTCGCATTATTAGAAGCCATAAGTCGCCCAATACTCATTGTAATTGCTGAAATTAAAATCGGCAAAACACACATTTTAAGCAAGCTTAAATACATCTGACCAATGGGTTCAAGTTGAAAAGCCAGGGACGGTTTTAACAATCCTGTGGCAATGGAAAAAATAATGCTAATTAGCAGGAGCCAAGGATTCTTTAAAATATTAATAACCTGAGATCTCAAACTCTTTTTTTTTGATAACTTCATGGGTAGACTCTCCTGTGTCCCATTATTAATTCCTCGAATTTAGGATTCCTGCTTAAAAATATCTGGATATTTATTAATTAACTGTTCAACAGTATAGTTTAAGTTATTGAGATCCAGATAAGTATTGACAAACGCTAGGAAATGGTCATAATCCCAGGGAATAACCATCGCCAGTGCATCCTTAGTATCCGTGAGAGCGACGGTTTGAATATCTAAAGCTGAATCAGGTTGAGCGAGTACAATTTTTTTCACTTCTAATTCATCTCGATAAGCAGCTAGGACTTCTCCTTTTTTCACCGCTTCTACAACGTCATCCCAAGTTTCAAATTCAACGACTTGAGCCTGGGGAAACCGAGTTTTGGCAAAAAATAGCGCATATTGAGTTCCCTTAATCACTCCCAATTTTCCATCTAAATTTTGAATAACTTCTTCAGGACGTTTATTTTGAGCTTTCTTCGCTAATTCTAAACGATTCACCAACAATCCTTGACGCATACTGACATAAGGAGAAGAAAACAGCACTTTTTTAGCCCTTGCCATACTAATACTTAATTTCGAGATGCCAATATCGGCTTTGTGCTGATACACTAAATCTACAACTTCATTAAAAACTTTTGCCGACCGATCAAATTTAACTTTAACCCCTAATTCTGTGGCAATGGCTTGACCTAAATCAATATCTAATCCGGTTAATTTACCCTGGGAATTCTCGCTAAAAAAGGGCGGGTTATCCGTTCCTAAAACCGCAACAACCAGTATCCCTCGATCCAAAATTCCTTGAATATCGGGAGGAAGATTAGAGGAAGAATTTAGAGGAGTTGATACAGGAGTCCAGGCAGTCAATAGAGAAGAATTATTGAGAGATTTTAATGTTTCTTGACCTACAACCCCATCCGCCAATAATCCCATACTAATTTGAAAATTATAGACAGCTAATTCAGTTGTTTGATCGTAAATCCCATCAATTGGCCCTGTAAAATAACCATTTTGCTTGAGTTGCTTTTGCAATTGTTTAACCGCAGTTCCGTAGGTTCCTAAACTGAGTTCTGGATTTGATTCAGGGGGTTTTGCAGCCGGATTATTGGGGGATGAAGAGGGGACGGTTACTAACGTTGTTGTTTCCCGGATTGTGGCTGGAGCTTGATGAGTTTGAGAGAATGAAGTTAGGGATGGAAACAAAATCCCAATTCCTACCACTATGATGAAGAAAACATTAAGAATTTTCCCTTTAAATATTTTATGGAATCGAGCTTTCAATGATAATCACCCTCCTGGTATCGATATAGCACCCCTGAAATATCTCATTGTTAGTATAGAAGGATACCTATGAAGAAATTTCCCTAGGTTGAATTTGATGCCTCTAAACTATATCTTAACTTCTAAGGCGACCTTACTTGATCAGTATCGATTCATTAAACTTATTTTAGGGTTACACACATTCATGAATTAGGTACTATATTTTACAGAGCCCCACCAACTCCTGCATCTACATTCAAACTCTTCCGTTAGAACACCGTAACTTGATCCATCATCCCAATCTAGTCAACATACTAGGAATGGAATTTTTTTAATCCACCCTATCCTATCGCCAGATCATCATGAAAGGAATTCACAAAAATCAGGGAATCGAAACCAGCATCAGTTTAACAACTCTGCTTACAGGTTTTATTCTGTTAATGATCAGTTTTACTACAGCAATTGTTTATTTTTCCTGGTACTTTACTTCTAAAAAAAATATCGATCAGATTGTGACTCAAATTAATGAAGAAATTGCCCTATCAACCTCTAAAGAATTTGCCGATTTATTTCAAGATGTATCCTATACACAAGATTTAATCGGGAGTACCATTACTCGAAATTTAATTGATATTAATGATCCACAACAACGAGATAAATTTTTTCTCAGTGTTTTGCAATCTAATCCAAATTTTAGTTTTGTTCAGTTTGCCTATCCTAATGGTAATTATGTTGGCGCACAACGTTTATCTGTAGGAAATGATCGGTCTAAACTAGATCCTCAAGACTTATTAAAACTTCATTTTCGTCAATGGTATCCCGATGAAAAATTAGCAGTAAAAACTACGGATAGTTATCAATTAATAGGAAAAGATCTCCAATTTATAGGAACAACTCAAATTGAAGAACCGAATTGGTATGCTCCTCATCGCCCTTGGTATCAAGATGCTTTGAAAACACCGGGTCAAGCGGCTTGGACAGTTTATGTTTATCGTTCAACCAATACACCAGGGATTGATTCTAATGTCACCCTTTATCAAGGAGATGAATTGTTAGGAATTATTGGTGTCGGTTTTGAACTCAAACAAATTTCTCAACGTTTAAAGGAACAACAAAAAGGACGTAGAAATATTGATGTTTTCGTCATTAACTCTAAAGGGGAAATGATTGCTTCTACTGATCCCAATGAACATAATCCCATTCAAATTAAAGGTCAAGATCAACCTCAACTCAAGCTATTAAAATACTCTAAAAATCCTGCTTTTCAGCTTGCTGTCAAAACTATAGAAAAACGGGGAATTGACTTAAAAATGGTTAGATACCCTCAACAGTGGGGTTACGAAGATCCCCAAACCCACAAATTTTATTATATATCATTGACTCCCATGAATAAATTAGATTGGTTGGTGGGAACAGTTATTCCTGAAGATAAATATATGGATCAAATTAAAAGAAACAATAAAATTTTATTGGTGTTTATCACCACATTAATTATTGGAACGACGGCTTTAGGAATTGTTGTCAGTGATCGATTTTTTGTTAAACCGATTAAACAGATTCAGAAAGTAACCTATCGCGTTGAAAATGGGGATTTAGAAGTGGCAAAACTGGAGATTCAAACCTGTCAAGAATTAGAAGTGTTAGCCCAGGCGATTAATAAGATGATTGTGGGACTGCGAGAACGAGAACGAGAACGGGATATTTTTGGCCGTGTGGTTTCGCCAGAAGTGCGAGAAAAATTATTACAAGGTCAATTACAATTAGGAGGAGAACTCTGTTGGGTATCGGTTTTATTTAGTGATATTCGCAATTTTTCTACCCTATCGGAAGAAATGAAACCGCAGGAAGTTGTAGCATTTCTCAATGAATATTTAACGGAAATGACCGCAGCTATTCGTCCTTGGGGAGGATATGTAAATAATTTTATTGGCGATGCAATTGTGGTAATTTTTGGAGCACCCTTATCCCCAGCAGAAACAGAATGGCGGTCAGTGGCCGCTGCATTAACCATGCGTGAACGTTTGGGAGAATTGAATCAACGGCGCATTCAACGGGGGGAAGTACCCATTCATGCGGGAATTGGCATTAGTAGTGGAGAAGTGGTTGCGGGACAAATTGGCTCTTTAGAACGGTTATTATATACGGTGATTGGCGATGCGGTGAATGTGGCGGCACGTTTGGAAACCTTAACTAAAGAATATCCTGAATATAATATTTTAATTAATGAATCAACGGCTGCTGCTATAGAAACTCATCAAGATATTATTTTGAAAAGTTTAGGGGAAGTCAAAGTTAAAGGTCGTAAACAACCTGTAGAAGTTTATGCGGTTTTAGAGTGGAAAAAAGTAGAAGTTTCTCCTCCCATTCCTACAGAAATCATGAATTAACCTTTAATTAGAAACACAACCGTAACATATAAAATCGCCATTAGCAATTGGACAACCATTACCGGAATCCCATACCGAAGAAAGGTTTTAAACGAAATGGTTCGTCCATGTTGTTCAGAAATTCCCGCCGCAACAATATTAGAAGAAGCCCCCACTAATGTGCCATTTCCTCCTAATGTTGCTCCATACATCATTGCATAAAATAGTGGTAATACTTCCGGGGGAAACTGTCCGTTAAAAGCAGGGTCAAGCACTTCTGCGCCCACAAATCCCACATTAACTAAATATTGCTTTAACAAAGGAACCATCGCCACAACTAAGGGAATATTTGGCACAACACTAGAAATAATTCCTACTGTTAATAATAGTAAAATTGAACCCAGAGCGATATTTTTTCCTAAAATAATTGCTAGAAGTCCTGATAAACTGTTAATGACTCCTGTTTTTTCTAATCCTCCAATTAAGACAAAAATTGACATGAAGAAAATTAAGGTACTCCAGTCTAAATCCCGCAAAATATGATTAACCGTATCAATTTTACTGTGATGGGCTAACATTAAGGCTAAAGCGGCTCCTAATAACGCCACCGCCGCCGGAGAAATGGGAACGGGTAGGGTTTCTCCAATGACAAAAAAGGTTAAAACAAAAGCCATAATTAATCCCCCCATTGCTAAAGTTCGAGGATGATTAATTTGCGGATGGGGTAAATCTTCTAAATGTTCAAATTTAGTATTCCAGGTTTTACGAAATAAAATAGGCAATAAAATCACCACGCTAACAACTGCTAATGCTCCTCCAATACTCAAGCGTTGTAGATAATCTACGAAGCTAATATTAATCGAATCTCCGACAATAAATGTGGCTGGATCTCCCACTAAGGTTAATAATCCTGAACTATTGGCAATGAAAACCATTAAAATTAATAAAGGGACAAAATCAATGCCTACATCCTGAGCAATGGGAGGAATTAAAGGTGCTAATAACATTACCGTTGTGGCGTTGGGTAACATAGCACAAATGGGGGTAGTTAACGCTACTATTCCTAATAGTAATCGTTTCCCTTCTCCCTTGGCTAACCAAATCATTTTAACCGCTAAATACTCAAAAATTTTAGTGGGTTCAAAGGCTCTAACTAAAATCATCACGCCAAAAAACAAAGCTAAAGTTGCATAACTACGACTAATATAGTGAACAGCTTCAGTTAAACTCATGACGTGGAAAAAGATCAGGAGGAGAGATCCTAAAAATGCTGCAATGGTGAGGTGTAACCACTCTCCCATGATCAGAATAATAACTCCGACAAAAATACTTCCAGCAATTAAAGAATCCAGTGTTTCTAGTGATAACATTTGTTTTAAATAAATAGAGATTTTACCAGCAGATTACTCATAATTTTAAACAAATTACCTCCTGTTGATAGGATTAATGAGCTTGTTTTTTTGATGGGGAAACAAGATTTAACTCAGCTTTAAAATTAATAGGATTTGATAAAGTTGGAGTATCGAGTTTACCTGTAATTTCTTTTTCTTTAAATATACCTTCTAAAGTCAATATATTCAAAGAATTTAAGGAATCATTTGCACAAACAAAGAATGGATTTAAAGTTCCTGATATGTTCATTTTATGATCCTTAAGGTTGCCCTGTAATTGAATTTTATCTCGATTATGTTCAGCATTTTTTAACCCTAAATTTGCAAAAACATAAATTCCTGATTGCTCTATTTTTAAAACTAGATCTCGATTTTTTAAACATTGAGGAGGGTTTTCTAGTTCGATGGTATAGTCACCCCCAAGACTAACGGGTGCTTTTAATTGCTTTTCTCCATAGGCTGTGACAGCTTGAAAAAGTAGAAAGACCGCAGCAGTCATAGCCCCATAAAATGCTAAGGATTTGGCGTGAAAATGTTGGTGCATAATATTGATCAAAGTTAAATTTTAGGTTAGGTATTGATGGGTTGTTGTAATAAAGATGTGATGTGTGATGTCACTTGAGAATAGCTCCGAGTAATTAGTAATGATGAATGACAATCTTGAGCTAATTGATCGGTATAACGTCCTAAAGTTTGCCGTTCAATTCCCCAAGTCCGACTGGTTCCTACAATGGTTAAATCTACGGTTCTTGAAGCTTCAATCACCGCTTGAATGGGATAAGTCTCTTCGGCTCGAACCAGTTGTACACGGGCTTGAATTGGGGTCGGTAAGGAATCAATTGTATTTCGTAATTCATAACTTAATTCTTCTCCAGGTTCGCTGAGTATTACTAAAATCTTTAACTGACGATTGGGGTCATTAAATAGCATTCTCAGAGCTAAGGTTAACCCTAAATCATCATGAATATTAGACGCATAGGCTACTAATAAAGACTGAAGTTGGGGCTGCTCTTTGTTTACAAATACGGCAACATCCGCCGGGGAGGTATTCAAAATTTTACCGACTCTTCCTCCTAAACGATTGTCACTAAAGGCAGGACGATGCCAACCCACTAAAATTAAATTAGCTTGATCGGCTAGGGCAATTTCTCCCGTTTCTTTAGCGACATCATGGGCAATGCGAATAATAGGATAAACTCCTTGTCTGAGTTCCGGGGGTTCTAAACTTTCAATTAATTCTTCTAAGCGTTTTTGTTGTTCAGAAATCAAACGATTTGCTTCATCGGGGGTGCTTTGAAATAAATAATCTTCTTCTAGTTCTACTAAACTTAACGGATGAACGACCGCAGGAGGTTTTCCAGCAATGGCTAAGGCTAATTGTAATAATCCTTTTTGAGTGTTGGGATTGGCAACGGGAACCAAAACTCGATAGGATGGATTGATGGGTTGAGGACTAATGGCTTGAGGTTCAGGTTGAATCAAATCCAGTTTAATTAATTCTTTAGGATAGGTTCTTTCTAATAACGGTGAGGTCATAAAGGTTGTCACTAAAGCCATAATCACTAACATGGTGAATAGCAAGGGTGAAATTACCCCAAAACTTAAACCAATATTTAAAACAATCAGTTCAGTTAATCCCCTCGTATTCATTAACCAACCTAAAGCAGAAGCTTCTCGTTTATTAATGCCACTCACTCGGGCTGCGACATAAGTTCCCACATATTTTCCTGTAATGGCAACCACAATCACTAACCCGCATAATAACCATAATTCAGGACGATTGAGTAAGCCAATTTCTGTGCGTAATCCACTGTAAGCGAAGAAAATCGGGAGTAAGAAAATTAGAACAAAATCTTCTGTTTTTTCGGCGATTTCTCGGATTAAACCCGGATCTTTTGGCATGACTGCACCGACTAAAAAAGCCCCAAAAATTAAGTGAATTCCAATCAGTTCTGTAATTAATGCCGATGCTACCACTCCCATATAAATCCAAGCTAAAACCCATTGAGTGAGTCGTCCTCGGCGTTTATAATGAATGGAGAGTTTTTGTAAGAGCCAGCGTCCACCTGTTGCCATTAAAGTAATATAAAGAATTGAGGCCATAATGGTAGGAAATGCCCCGGATATACTATTGGTTCGGGTAACGGCGATCGCTAAGGCTAATAAACACCAGGCGGTGACATCATCTACGGCGGCACAAGTTAATGCTAAGGTTCCTAAACGGGTTCCTTGTAAATTATTTTCTGTAATAATTCGAGCTAGAACGGGAAAGGCAGTAATCGATAATGCTGAACCTAAAAATAAAGCAAAGGCTGTAAATGAAACACTATCGTTAGAAACAATCGGATACAGAATTAACGCCGAAGAAATGCCTAATGAAAAAGGAACAATAATACTAACATGAGAAACTAAAACTGCCGTTTCTATCTGTCCACTTAAATATTTAGGGTTTAGTTCTAACCCAATTAAAAACATGAAGAAAATCAGTCCAATTTCTGATAAAACATTTAAGTAGGATAAGGTTTCAGCCGGAAATAAAGCCGCCATCGCATCAGGGGCTATTAACCCTAATAAAGATGGCCCTAGCATAATTCCGGCAATAATTTCTCCAATGACTAAGGGTTGTTTAATGGCGCGACAAGCTAACCCCATTAATCGAGATAACCCAATCACTATTAAGACTTGCAAAAGAACTAAAATTGCAGGGTGCATAGTCAGCCTCAAATTGGAACAAAAAGAAAGTTAACAGGGATTAAGGATTAACCCCCGCACTCGTTAAATTTGTGGATAACCGATTTATGCTTTGATTCCCCAAAATCGGTAAACCTCAACACTCAGCCATCTGCATGACTATCGTACACCTTGGAAAGTGTGTCTTACCTCACGATTCAACACTCATAGGTTGAATGTTATTAAATAACAGAGCCTCGTTTTTTAGAATCCTGGTGAAGGCGATGACAAAAATTTTGCCACTCAACAGTCTTCTCTCACAGCCGACGGGGTTAGCTGACGGGCTAGGACTGAGAGATGTCCTTCTCGACAATAGTAAACAATCAAGATAAGCCCCTAAAAATGGTTCCCCCGTTCCAACTCCATTAAAAAAGAGTGGATTAGGCTGACTGACTCTACTTAAAAAGTCACCATACCATATTAATTGAATTTTGTCTATTCCTACTGATCAAAAATGCCCTGAACTCTACATTCAAGGCACTAAGGGTTCAATTAATTCGATGAAGTTAAGATAAAATCCGTTCAACCGTGGCGCGATAGGAATTGCTATCTAATCCATCCCCAGAATTAATAATACTTGGATCTAACAGTTGTTGCATGGCAGAAATGCGATCGCGGGTAGCGGGATGAGTGCTGATAATCGTTGGAGGAGACCCACTTTTTAATAATTTTGCCATAAAATCAACGGCTCCTCGTGGAGCATAACCTGCACGAATTAAAGTTGCTAAACCCATGCGATCAGCTTCATATTCAGCTTCACGACTTTTAGGACGGTTTAAAGCCAGTTCTACCCCAATTTGAACTAATTTATTTCGATCTACTCCGGCGACGGTCGCTACCCCCGCAGCAACAGCAGCTTGGCGCATTTGTTTAATCGCATGACGACCCCCAATATGTCCGATTTCATGGGCTATGACACTGGCTAATTCCGCTTCATTATCGGCGGCGGCAATTAACCCAGTATGAATATAAACAAACCCCCCCATTGTGGCAAAAGCATTGATATTACGATCCTCAATCACTTGAAATGTATAGGGAAGATTGGGGCGATCGCTGGCTTGGGCTAAACGTTGACCAATTTGATTAATATAGTTTTGAGCTTCTGGGTTCCGAAATAATTTAACTTGCTTGGTGAGTAATTCTTCATTAATTTGCTCTCCAATTGCTACTTCTTGACGGGCTGATAAATTCGATAATTGGATAATTTGAACTCCCCTAAAAATTAACTCTGGTAACGGAATTGCCCAACTAGCAACCGTTGAACTTAATAAAATACTGAGGGTAACGGTTATTGAAATCAAAGGATACAACCAACGATGGCGCAAAGATCGGGTCATTGCAAAGCGTTTTAACATAGTGAGTGTGTGTGAGAATTCACAGGTTAGAGGTAGAAAATAAAAGTGGGAGTAGGCTTAAGCTCATAGACGCAGATTATAGAAACCGGGTTTCTAACCGTTATCTGTGAGTCTCCATCAAATTTTATGAAGAAACCCGGTTTCTGAGCTAAACTGACCAAGTAGCTAAATAAGCATCATTTCCCCCTAATGGATTAGGATTAATAGCATTAGTTGTTGTGGGAACAGAGGGTTGTGTTACCGTCCCAACAATCACCGCTTGACCCTTCGCAACGGTAAAACCATTTATAGTTCCTTTAGCGCCATCTGCATCACTTGTTTGGGTTAAGGGAGTCCAGAATTTTCGGACGGTATAATCGGAGGATAATCCTAATACTGCCATTTCTCCCAAGGTATAAGCACCAACGGGTTGACTATTAATGGTTTTAGTCGGACGATTTTGCAATTGAAATGCAGAAGATCCGCCTATATATACGTTACCAAATTCATCAGCCGTGATGGAATTCGGGGTAAAACTATTTGCTCCTGTGTTAGTTCGGGTGACAATAAATTGACCTTGATCTATTGTTCCCGTATTGGGATTAATTTTGCTATGGAATGTGAAAGAGCCTGCACCTGCACCGGAGAAATTATTAAAAGAATCTACATTAACCAGAGTGGTTAAAGGTTGGGTAATATTTTGACCATTGCGTTGAAAAACATTATTTCCGCCGTCGGTTCTTCCTAGGAAATAAAGTCCACCATCTTGACCAATAGTAATGCGTTCTCCCCGTGTATCTGCACCTAAATTTTGTCCGGTGACTTCAGCCGCAGTAAAGTTCCAGGTTTTCCATAATAAATTCAAGGAAGAATCAAACCCTCGTAAAAAGGGAGTTTGTAAGATACTGCTAACTTGATTATATCCCGTAACAAAGACTTGTTTTGTGGTAGGATCAATCGCAATATCCGCCGGATTAACATTAGTTCCTGTTAAGGTCGCACTCGTTAATAAGGTTCCCGTTGGACTCCATAATGTTACGGTATCGGTACTATTATTTAAGGTGGCAACTGTGCCATCATTTGCGATCGCTACTCGATTAAAACTGCCGGGTTGTTGCCATAAAACCGTATTAGCAGTAGGATTATAAACTTTAATTCCAAAATCCCCAACGGCGACAATTTCCCCACTATCTCGATCCACATCTAAATCATTAACAAGACCACCTAATGGGGTAGTTGATAAGGGGGAAGTATTGCCATTTTGTAAGCGTTGAATTTCTCCCACCCCGTTAAAATTACCCGCCACAATAATATTATTATCAACGGGCGAAATTTCTACTGATGCTGCACTATCACTTCCCGTTGTTCCCAAATAAGTTGCACTATTTAAGAGGAGATTATCGCTGGGATCATTATCAACAATTTGTAAGGTAGCTGTGTTTTGGGTTCCTAATGTTGCTGTTCCTGCGGTTAGAGTTAAGCCTAAATTAATAGTTTCTGTCGGTTCAAAAGCTGTATCATCAATCACCGGAATTGTAATTGTTTTTGAAGCGATATCTCCATCAGCAAATGTCACCGTTAAGGGAGTATTGTTATAATCTGAAGCAGCCGTTGCAGTTCCATCCGTTGGGGTAATTTGTGCTGTCACTAATCCGCTACTTCCTCCCGTGCGGTTAATCGTAATTCTGTTAATAGGTGTGCCATTTTCATTCACACTAAAATTTGCACGACTAAAGGAAATAATACCCGAATTTGCAATATCATTTTCTACAATTGTAACCGTAGAAGTGGCTGGCGTTCCTAATATTGCTCCTCCGGTAATATTACTCAAACTTAAATTAAAGGTTTCATTGCCTTCGACTAAAGTATCATCAAGGATATTCACCGTAAAAGTTTGATTAGTTTGTCCCGCAGCAAAGGTTAATGTTCCTGATGTTGCAGTATAGTCATTTCCGGGGATCGCATTTCCATCACTTGTGGTATAATTAATCCCAACAATTCCATCGGTTCCAACCGTTCTATTAACAGTAACGGTAGCAGTTCCCGCATTTTCATTAATATCAATGTTGCCAATACTAAACGCTAAGGTTCCAGGGTTTGTTAAGACATCATTGTCTAAAATTGTTAAGGTTGCAATCGATTGAGTTCCTAATATAGCATTTCCAATCTGATTACCCAAACTTAAAGCAATCGTTTCATCTCCTTCAACTACAGCATCATCAACAATAGGAATGGTAACAATTTTAGGTGTTATATCTCCATCAGCAAAGCTAACAGAAATGGGGCTATTATTATAGTCATCGGGTGCGGTTGCTGTACCATTATTAAGGTTAACTGTAACTCCCACATTTCCCACACTATTTCCTGTCCGAGTTACACTCACATCGACTTGAGGTGTGCCATTTTCATTAACACTAAAGTTAGCCGCACTAAACCCTAAGACACTCAGAGGTGCTGGTGAGGGTGTGGGTACAGGGGTGGGGTCAGGGGTGGGACTCGGCGTTGGTATTGGGGTTGGTGATGGCGTTGGTGAGGGTGTAGGTACAGGGGTGGGGTCAGGGGTGGGACTCGGCGTTGGTATTGGAGTCGGTGATGGAGTTGGTGAGGGTGTGGGTACAGGTGTGGGGTCAGGTGTGGGACTCGGTGTTGGTATTGGAGTCGGTGATGGAGTTGGTGAGGGTGTAGGTATTGGGGTTGGGTCAGGGGTTGGTGATCGTGTAGGATCAGAACCGTTAAAAATAAAATCATCCGAACTGAGACTATTGCTATTTACATTTTTGAGAATTGCCAAATATTCATTAGAATTTTTATCTTGAATAATCGTATCATTTGCATAGTTTCCAGTTCCCTGAGTAATATTCAAATCACTAAAGGTCAAATTTTCTAATAATCCAATAGAATCTTGATTGAACGTAAAATCTTCAACAATATCAGCCTCAGTTATCGTAAATCCTCCCATCGTTTTACCCATATAAAATCGATCATTTCCCTCTCCACCTGTTACCATATCTGCACCCAAATCTCCATAAAGAATATCATCTCCTAAATCACCGAATAATTGATCATTACCATCTCCACCCGTAACGAAATCATTCTCTTTTCCCCCATAAATTCTATCGTTATCCTGATTTCCAAATAATGTATCTGCACCGCGATCACCCAATAAAAGATCATCTCCTTGATCACCAAAAATTAGATCAGAATCTTGACCCCCTGCTAAAGTATCGCTATCTTGACCACCATAAAGGCTATCATTTCCTTGATTACCAAAAATTTGATCGGCTTGTTGATTTCCTCCTAAAATATCATTCCCTTCTAAACCATAAACCGTATCATTTCCACCCAAAGCAAAAATATTATCCTGAAAGATTGTACCCATAATTAAATCAGCATTAGCGGTGGGTAAAGAATTTATTTCAGGAGTTGAATTTCTTCCCAGAGGAAGATTAAACCCTAACGAAGAAGATAAGGGTTGAGGATCGGGAACACTAACCAAAAACGGACTGAAGAGTAAATTTCCTGAATTAAAAGTGTCAAGACTCATAATCGAATTTTCCTCTCAAAGACTCAGAATGCCTATACCATTTATTCGAGATTCATCCTATTAATCAGGAAAATATTTAATTCAACTTGATTAAGAATATAAATAAGTAAAAATCCGTTAAATCCTCAGCTAGAGAGGGATCTACAAAAGTTTAAAGATGAGTTGTTGCGATCAAAAGTTACACAAATTAAATTATACTTTAAGATAATAATTAGGTTTTAAACGTGATTTAATATACATCATTTTTTGAGCTAACCGTATTTTTAAGGATACTGAGTTATCAATTGCATTGCCTATTCCTCAAAAATACTGATTTTATTAACCCTTTGTCTCAAAACTTGCTACTGATGACTGATAACTGATAACTGGTGACTGATAACTGATAAAATATAATCTTAGTGAAAGTCAGTCGTAAAACAATGATTAAACTTGATAGCAATCAATCCAGTTTAGAAAAACCAAGTTGGCAAAGTCAGTTAGATCGGTTTGTGGAAGCTCATCGCCCGGAATTAGCAGCTTTAGCTTGGGGTTTGCGTTTACAGTGGGGTGAACAACCCGATACCCTAGGAATTGATCTCAAACCCACCCCCCATTTTGTTCCTTGTCCGAAATCTGCTATTGAACAACTCAATGTAAGTGTTGAAAATCGTTTGCAAGAACTCTTAGGAATTGTAGATGGATATCAACCGGAAAAAGAAGTGATTTTGATAGGAATTGGTTTTGATCGTGTCAAATTAATTTATTTTGAATCTAATCCCACTCCCCCTGATTGTTTTGAACAGATTGGAAAAGATGTTGATACATTATTAAAAGAGTTAGAAGATTCTATGAATCAAATGATAAAATTGTAGAAATTAATCGGGTTTTTGGTGTGTTTCTTCTTTCTTTTACCCCAGATATTAAAAATAATCGTCTAATTTTTATTAATTTAAACTGCTATTTTCGCTTATAAATGGTTTCTACGGTTTAATTTCAAAATTAATACGACGATAGACTTCAGCCACCGGAAATTCCACATTTAAGCTATGGAATGAAAAATAAATAACTTGCACAACTAAACCCTGGAAACCTTGATCCACTGTAAACTATTTCTCAATTAGT
>NZ_LN889799.1 GCF_900009145.1 Planktothrix tepida PCC 9214 | reverse complement strand
CAGAGATTATTAATTTATGGAATACTACTCTCAATCAAATTATTCAGACAAAAACTCAAGAAACTATTGAACATCCCTTTCCTGATTTCAATAGCTCGGTTTGGTTTCAAGTTCGGATTGTCCCCGAATTTAATGAAGCCGGGGAAGTTTATTCATTTCTCTGTATTGCCCGCGATATTAGTAAGATCAAATATCACGAACAAACGTTAAAATTTCAAGCTGAGATTCTCGAAAGAATCCACGATGCAGTCATTTCTACTGACCTTTCTGGGAAAATTTACAGTTGGAATCGGGGAGCGGAAAAACTCTATGGTTATACTGCTGCTGAAGCCATTGGTCAAAATATTAGCATACTCTATTATCCTGAAGATTTTCCTCAACTTCAATCGTCAATCTTCCAGCCTTTATTGGCGAAAGGAAACCACGAAGTTGAGTTTTGTAACCGCACAAAATCAGGAGAAAAAGTTTATATTAGCTTGCGTCTTTCCGTGATTCGGGATCAAGAGGGAAATATTATTCATTTAATTGGTTGCTCAAACGATATTAGTAAACAGCAAGAGGCACTCCGTGAACGAAAAAAAATAGAACAACAACTGCAAAAACTCAACCAAGAACTCGAAACTAGAGTTGAACAACGAACCGCCGAATTACAAGAAAGTCAACGTTTTATTCAAAGTATTACTGACAATACACCCAATGTTATTTATATTTACGATCTTGAGGAACATCGCAATATTTACTGCAATCATGAGGTACTTGATATTTTGGGATATTCCCCTGAGCAGATCCAAGGGATGGACAGTCAATTATTTATCCATCTTGTCCATCCCGATGATTTAAACACTGTATTAATTCATCTGAACAACTTACATACTCTCCAGAATGTTGAAAAGCGAAACTGTGAATATCGGCTGCGAGATGTCAACGGGGAATGGCACTGGTTACTCAGTCGCGATGCAGCTTTCTTATACAACAAAGATGGAACGCTCAAGCAAATTGTGGGTACGGCTCAAGATATTACTGAACGTAAACAATCTGAAGAAAAATTGCAAAATCTTTCAGATCGCTTGTCCTTGGCGATTAAATCTGGAGGATTTGGGATTTGGGAGTGGGATATTTTGCAAGAGCGAATCATCTGGGATGAGCGAGTGTATGAACTTTATGGGTTAGAGAAGCCAGATGTCCCAGAAACCACCTATCAAACCTGGGCAAACGCATTGCATCCCCAGGATCGAGAAAGAACTGAAACTGCAATTCAACAAGCGTTACGCGGTGAGCAGGAATACGACACAGAATTTCGAGTGATTCATTCTGATGGTTCCATCCGATATATCAAAGCTTATGCTTTAGTTCAACGGAATAACAGTGGAGAACCGCAACGAATGGTCGGGGTTAACTTTGATATTACTCCAGCCAAGGAAGCGGAAGAAAAACTGCGAATTCTCTCCGACCGATTATCATTAGCCATCGAATCAGGAGGGTTTGGGATTTGGGAATGGGATATTTTGCAAGACCTACTGATCTGGGATGACCGAATGTATGAACTTTATGGGGTAGAAAAGTCTGATCGTCGTAAATCCGCTCAAACTTGGCTCAACAGCTTGCATCCTGATGATCGAGAACTGATAGAAGCCATGAATCAACAATGGCATCATAAACAAACAATCAATACTGAATTTCGAGTGATTCATCCTGATGGTTCAATCCGATATCTCAAATCCTATGCGTTAATCCAAAACAACGAACGTGGAGAACCGCAACGAATGGTCGGTCTGAACTTTGATATTACCAGCGCTAAAGAAGCGGAAAAACAACTGCGACAGGTAAACGAACGATTGACCCTAACAAATGCGGAACTAGATCGAGCGACCCGGCTTAAAGATGAATTTTTGGCGAATATGAGCCACGAATTACGCACCCCCCTGAATGCGATTTTAGGAATGAGTGAAGGCTTACAGGATGGAGTTTTTGAGAACCTTAGTGAACAACAGAAACAAGCCGTCAATAGTATTGATCGCAGTGGTAATCATCTGTTAGCTCTGATTAACGATGTTTTGGATCTCGCAAAAGTAGAATCTGGTAAATTAGAATTACAGTTAGCTCAAGTATCGATCAATTACCTGTGCACAAATAGCGTAACTTTTGTTCGACAACAAGCCCTTAAAAAAAATATTCAACTCACGACCGAGATCCCAAAGAGGTTAGAGGATATTGTGGTAGACGAGTTTCGGATTCGTCAAGTTTTGATTAATCTCCTCAATAATGCCGTTAAATTTACTCCTGATGGCGGCAGTGTCAAATTAGAGGTAAAAGTGATATCCTCAACCCCGCAGAATTTATTACAATTCTCGGTCATCGATACAGGTATTGGCCTAACCCCTGAAAATGCCAGTAAATTATTCCAACCGTTTATCCAAATTGATAGCAGTCTGAATCGTCAGTATAGTGGCACAGGCTTAGGATTAGCATTGGTGCGTCGTTTAGTCGAACTTCATCAAGGAACGGTGGGAGTTACCAGTGAGTTAGGAAAAGGAAGTTGTTTTATGGTTTGCTTACCTTATGTTGTTAGTAAAGCACCAACTGTTGAAACTACGATATCTCCCCCTAATTCTATCCAGTATAAAGAATTTCAGCCATCAAAACACAGCCCAATCTTGACTATTTCCCAACGCCCATCTAGTTCCACAACTCTTTTATTAGTTGAGGATAATGAGTTAAATATTGCCACAATCTCAAGTTATTTAAGTAGTAAAGGTTACAAAATTGAAATCGCCAAAAATGGGGAAGAAGGTGTTACACTAGCCAAGTCTTTATCTCCTGATTTAATATTGATGGATATTCAACTGCCAAAAGTAGATGGACTAGAGGCTATTCGTCAGATTCGGGCTGAACAACGGTTAACTTCTACTCCCATTATTGCCTTAACTGCTTTAGCGATGACAGGAGATCAAGAAAAATGTTTAAATGCAGGAGCAAATGATTATCTTTCTAAGCCAGTCAAATTAAAACAACTGGTCGAGAAGATTGAAGATTTATTGAATTAAAGGAAACCCCCAGTAATGGAAAAAATGCCGATTATTTTAATTATTGATGATGACCCCGATAATTTCGATGTTTTGGATACTTTACTAGCAAATTTAAAATATGCTTTAATCGAGCAAACCAGATTATGACTTGCATCCTGTATGAGTGACAAACCCACCTACACCATTTTAATTGTAGACGATAGCCCAGAAGATAGAGAAAGTTTTTGTCGCTATTTATACGAAGAAAAGGGCTGCTACTATCAAATTTTAGAAGCGGAATTGGTTAGTGAAGCATTGGAGATTTGTGATCGGACTCTACCCGATCTGATCGTGTTGGATTATATATTACCCGATGATAATGGATTTGGATTTTTGCAGGAATGGCACAAACGCTATGGAAACAGGCTTGTCCCAGTGATCATCTTAACAGGGCAGGGAAATGAAACCATTGCTGTCGAGGTGATCAAAAGTGGTGCACAGGATTATTGGGTCAAAGGCAAATTGAGCAGTTTTGTGGTTCGCCAGAAAACTCAGTCCGTCTTGCAACAGTTAAGCTTAAAACGGCAAATCGCCCGTCAACAAGAACAGCAGAATTTAGTTAACAGTATTTCCCTGCGAATTCGCGAATCTCTGCGACTAGAACAGGTATTACAAAGGACTGTGGAGGAAGTGCGGGAGTTTCTCCAGACTGATCGGGTTTTAATCTACAAATTTTTGCCTGATTTCAGTGGAATAATGGTAGCAGAATCCGTATTACCCCCGTATAGGGTCTGTTTAGACCTGCAATTTGAAGATGTCTGTTTTCAGGAAAACTATCTGCAACCCTATCGCCAAGGTAGAGTTTTCGTAGCCTCAGACATTGACATAATTGATCTCACTGAATGCCATCGCGAGATGTTAAAAGACTTTCAGGTTCGGGCTAATTTGGTCGTGCCACTCTTATTAAATAACTACAATATTTCACAAACCAGTAGTTCAATCTCAAAACCAAAAACTGAGTATGATTTATGGGGGTTATTAATCGCCCATCAATGTGATCGCCCCCGTCAATGGCAAGATGACGAAATCAATTTGTTACAGCAGTTAGGGTTACAACTGGCGATCGCCATTCAACAAGCAGAAATGTATGAACGGGTAGAGACAGAACTTTACAAACACATCGATGCTGAATTACTCGAACGCCAGCGCGTAGCGGCAGAATTTCGCGCTTTAGTCGAAAACGCCACAGATATTATTTATCGCATTGATCTCGAAATGCG
>NZ_LN889798.1 GCF_900009145.1 Planktothrix tepida PCC 9214 | reverse complement strand
TCAGAAAATTCGGTTGCAGCCATTCGAGAAGCGGTTATAGAATTATTAAATGAATTAGAAACCCGTAATCAACTTGATCCTGATGAAATTATTAGTTTAACGTTTTCAGTCACGAAAGATTTAGATGCTATTTTTCCCGCCGCGATCGCCCGTGAGCGTCCCCTTTGGCACAATGTTCCTCTATTAGATGTTCAACAAATGTATGTCAAAGGCAGTTTAGAAAAATGTATTCGCTTCTTAGTTCATGTTAACTTACCTGCTCATCAAACCCAAGTTTATCACCCTTATTTAAGAGGGGCTAAAAACCTCCGTCCCGACTGGAATTTAACCCCTGTTCATTTGTCTTAAAAACAGTTATCAGTCATCAGTAATCAGTCATCATTTTTTAAGTTTTAGTTAACACTTGACAACGATTAACCATTAACTCTTTCACTAATAACTGATAACTGATAACTGATTTACTCTTTTTCTGTTGCCAAAGACACAGAAGCGGGTTGGCGTTCGCGCCACCAGGCTAACATTGTGCTAGCAATAAAAATACTGGAATAAGCCCCTGCAATAAAACCCACTAATAATGCTAAAGCAAAATATTTGAGAGTTTCACCTCCAAACAGGAAAATGCAAGTTAAGGGTAACAAAGTTGTTAATGTGGTATTAATTGATCGAGCTAAGGTTTGTTCGACAGCATCATCCACGACTTGATTAATATGAAGTTCAGGATTTCGGGCTAACACTTCCCGAACTCGGTCATAAATCACCACCGTATCATTAACAGAAAATCCCACAATTGTTAATAAAGCTACCAGGAATAAACTATCAACTTCTACGCCAAAAAGTAATCCTAAAATTGCAAAAATTCCGATAGTAATCAAAACATCGTGGAATAAAGCAACAAAGGCAAAAAAGGCATAATCAAACTTAAACCGAAAGGTTAAATACACCGTAATTCCGGCAAATGCTAATAATAAAGCCGTTAATCCCGATAGAAAAATTTGACGGCCTACGGTGGGGCCTACTGTGTCAATTTGAGTTCCTTTTGGGTCAAAAGCACCGATTTTTTGACTTAAGGCGTTTTGCAAATTGGTTCGTTCTTCAACATTCAAGCTTTTCGTGCGAATGGAAACAATTTGCTTATCTTTTTTAGCTGAATCTTTATCTAACAGTTGAATGGAACTATTTGCTAAACCTTGAGTTGCTAAAACGTCCCGAACCTCAGTCAGATCAATGGGGCCGTTACAATTATTGGGAACAGAACAATCTAGTTCCAACTGAAGGCGAGTTCCTCCCACAAAATCTAATGCCGGACGTAAGGGTGCACCAATATCTGGGCGAGTCCAAGAAATAGCCATGGCAATGATTCCAGCCAGAATAATTGCGCTGGAAATCCCCCACCATAGGTTGCGTTGTTTAATAACACTAAAAGCCATAAATTTGTTGAAGGTTAATGGTTATCAGTAGAGACGTGCCATGGCACGTCTGTACCAGTTATCAGTTATCAGTTATCAGGGTAAGAGTTAAAAGTTAATCAGTTAATTAGAAATAACGATTGACAGTTGCTTATTGCTGATTCCTCATTCCCGATTGACTGATGACTAATTACTGATTATTGGCAAAGCTTTTTTTGACATTCGGACAAAATAATTCAGGTTTTCTTAACTCTGGAAAATCAAGAACGAGGAAGAGAAAACTACGACTACAAGTAATCGCCGTAAACATACTTACTGCTACCCCTAATCCTAATGTTAAGGCAAATCCTTTTACTAATCCTGTGCCTAACCAAAATAAGGCAACACAAGCAATAACCGTAGTTACATTACCATCTAAAATGCTACTAAAGGCACGATAAAAACCAGATTCTACAGAACGGTACAGACTTTTTCCAGCTTTCAATTCTTCACGAGTTCGTTCAAAAATTAGAACGTTAGCATCCACCGCCATCCCAATACTGAGAATAAAACCTGCAATTCCCGGTAACGTTAAAGTCACACCCAATAAATCAAATAGGGCTAAACTTAATAGGGCATAAATTAATAACGAAAAATCCGCTATTAATCCGGGTAATCGATAATAAACAATCATGAAAATCAGGACTAAAATTAAACCCGTTACCCCAGCATAAACACTCTTGTTAATACTATCCCGCCCCAAGGTAGCCCCAACGGTGCGATTTTCCACAATTTCTACGGGAACAGGTAAAGCCCCACCTCGCAATTGTACCGCTAAAGCATTAGCTTCTTCGGCGGTAAATCGTCCTGTAATAACGGCTCGACCTCCTGTAATTCCGGTATCGGCAAAATCCACAGGAACCGACGGAGAGCTTAATAAATCATTATCGAGAAAAATCCCAATTGTTCGCCCAGTTCCCGCTAACTTTTTAGTGAGTTCTGCGAACTTTTCGCCCCCTTCAGAACTAAAGACTAAACCAATATTCCAGTTCCCTCCTCCCTTTACAGGTTCAGGATAGGCATCTTTTAAATCTTGTCCTCTTAAAACAGGGCTATTATAGAGTTGGGCGATCGCTTCATTACTCTTATTCAAAGATTCAATCGCTTTAGCTAAAGCTGGGGAATCTCCCTTTTTTTTAGCTTCTTTAATTTGTTGTTTAATTCCTTGTTGAACTTGTAATTCCACCGGAAGTTGTTGTTCCGTTCCCGATTTTTGTTCTCGGAAGTCTAACTGTGCTGTTCCTCCTAAGACTCGCTCTGCTTCTTCCGGGTTATTTACTCCCGGTAACTGCACAACAATTTGATTTTGTCCGACCGTTTGCACTAAGGCTTCCGATACCCCCAATTCATTCACCCGGTTTTCAATCACACTTTGAACGGACGTTAGAACCCGTTCATCAATGATTGGAACCGCTTCTGAAGGCTTCAATTGAATGGTAAGTTGAGAACCTCCCCGTAAGTCTAAACCTAATCGTAAAGGAACATTAACAAGGACAACAATGGAGGCGATAATCACCACCAAAATCAGAATTAAAACAGAACGTTGTTTTCGCATAGGGATTATTTATCAGTAGGGGCGGGGTTTTCCCGCCCATATATTCAGTCGTAGGGGCAGGGTTTCCCTACCCGGATATCAGGGGTTTTTCTACCCGTCTATCAGTCATCATTTTTTAACCTTGAGTTAACAGTTGACAACTATTAACTATTAACTCTTTCACTGATAACTGATGACTGATAACTGAAAAAGCTGATTAAAATTTCTTACTCAAAATCTTCTGAACCCCCTCAACAATTTGCTCCGGTTGAACAATCGTGAGTCGTTCTAAAGCTCCATTGTAAGGTGTGGGAATATCTTGAGATGCTAATCGTAATACAGGTGCATCCAGTTCATCAAAAAGACGATCATTAATTGAAGCGGTAATTTCTGCTCCCAGTCCCCCGGTTTTCATACATTCTTCAACGATAATCACGCGATGGGTTTTGCGGATGGATTCACCAATCGTGTCAAAATCTAAGGGTTTGAGAGAAATTAAATCAATCACTTCAGGATCATAACCCTGTTTCACCAAAGTCGGAACCGCTTGCATCACATGATGACGCATCCGAGAATAGGTCAAAATCGTCACATCTTTTCCGCGTCTAACCACTTCCGCTTTATCAATCGGAACAATATATTCTTCGTCGGGGATATCTTCTTTGAGGTTATATAATAAAACGTGCTCAAAAAATAAAACCGGATTATCATCTCTAATCGCCGCTTTCAGTAACCCTTTTGCGTTATAAGGAGTCGAACAAGCGACCATTTTTAACCCCGGAACCGATTGAAAATAAGATTCTAACCGTTGAGAATGTTCCGCACCCAATTGACGGCCTACACCCCCAGGGCCACGAATGACCAAAGGCATTTTAAAATTGCCTCCAGAGGTATAGCGCAGCATTCCCCCGTTATTAGCAATTTGGTTGAAGGCGAGTAACAAAAATCCCATGTTCATCCCTTCAATAATCGGTCGTAACCCCGTCATTGCAGCGCCAACGGCCATTCCGGTAAAACTATTTTCTGCAATGGGAGTGTCTAAAACCCGTAAATCTCCATATTTTTGATAAAGGTCTTTCGTGACTTTGTAGGAACCACCATAGTGACCCACATCTTCTCCCAACACAAACACGGAGGGGTCACGAGCCATTTCTTCATCGGTTGCTTGTCTCAGCGCATTAAAAAGTAGGGTTGGTGCCATTGCAATTGTTGATAAGCGAGTGTGGATCACAGCTAATCTTACCAAAAGATTGAGTTCAAACCCCCTAATGTTCTCAATCACCCACCACAGACAACCTAAACCCTTACAGACAACCTCTCGACGGTCTAAAGGTTGAGTTTAGCCACCACAGAAAGCCTTCAACTTTCATCAGATAATCTCTATCCCTCTTCTGTCAGTCTCCGAGGAGTAAAATTAGAAAATAAACCAGATGGGTAGCTAGAAGGGGGATAGGG
>NZ_LN889797.1:821-4517 GCF_900009145.1 Planktothrix tepida PCC 9214 | reverse complement strand
TTTCCCCCAAGAACACTTTTATTTCATTGATTTTCTGCGCCTGTTCACAGGTAATCTGTTGAGTGACTATTATCACGCTTGGCACGATCAACAATTCTGGGATAATATCAATGAAATTTTCAGCTTTCGCTTAATGCAATTCTGGGGAACCTATCAAGGATTTAGGCAACAAGGACGCCTCAGCAATCAACTGAAACAAAGGTTTTATTATCCTAATGGGTTGATCCGTCCCCAACTTTCCGAAACCGATAACAACGAAACCCATCGTCTGATTGACTACAGTAGTTTGCCCAAGGAGACCCAAGTTGCCCAACATCATTGATATTTCAGTGCCTTTACACTCAGGAATTCCAGTATGGCCAGGAAGTCCAGGGTTTCGATTGTTTCAAACGATGCAAATAGATGCTGGAGAAGTGGCTAACGTTTCTCAACTCGAAACCGATGTTCATATTGGCACCCATGTTGATGCTCCTTGCCATTTTGTTTCTGGAGGTAAAACCGTTGAACAGTTATCCTTAGAGGTGTTAATTGGGAGTGCTGTTGTTGCCCATTTACCCGAAATAAGTGCGGTTACTCCCGAAGATTTAGAAGCATTGGCACTTCCTCCCAATACTCAACGCCTACTGCTGCGAACCCGCAACTCCCAACTGTGGGCTAATCAAGTCTCGGAATTTCAAATAGATTTTGTAGCATTAACGGCTGATGCAGCCCAGTGGGTTGTGGATCATGGGATTCAGTTAATTGGGGTGGATTATCTGTCGGTACAACGCTATTACGATAGCCCCTTCACCCATGAAATCCTATTGGGGGCTGGAGTTGTGATTGTAGAAGGATTAAACTTAACAGATGTCCCCCCGGGGTTGTATGATTTAGTCTGTTTGCCTTTGAAACTGGTGGGCTCTGACGGTTCCCCGGCTCGGGCTGTTTTAATTGAAAAAGATCATTAATTTCTGGGATTGATATTAATATGAGTTCCCCCAAAATCGTCGCCTTTGTGCCGATGCGACATAGCAGTGAACGAGTTCCGGGTAAAAACTATCGAGATTTTGCGGGTCAACCGTTATATCATTGTGTGGTTAGGAATCTGTTAGCTTGCCCTCTCATTTCTGAAGTGGTAATTGATACCGATAGCCCTAATATTCAGGAGGATGCAGCCCTACATTTTCCCGAAGTTAAACTATTAGAACGTCCAGAACATCTGAGAGCCGGAACAACACCAATGAATGATGTTCTGCTCAATAGTGTTCGGCAGGTAGAAGCTGATTTTTATCTGCAAACCCACAGCACAAACCCTTTATTGGCGGCAGAAACCATTACAGATGCTGTTGAAAAGTTCTTAAATAATTATCCCATGTATGATTCCCTCTTTGGGGTGACTCGACTGCAAACTCGATTGTGGGATAGTTTAGCCAGGGCAGTTAATCATAATCCAGCGATTTTACTGAGAACCCAAGATTTACCGCCTATTTATGAAGAAAATTCTTGTTTATATATTTTCACTCGTGAGATTTTAGAATCCAAACATAATCGAATTGGAGATCGACCGTTTATGTTTGAAATTGAACGGTTACAAGCAGTGGATATTGATGAAGAATTAGACTTTAAAGTTGCGGAATTATTGTATAAAGAATTAAATCAAAACTAAAACTATATGACCTGGAACGTTTTAATTACCTGCCCCCATTTACAAAAAACCATTGACCTCTATCGTTCCTTTTTTGCAGAACGAAATATTGAGATTGTAGTTCCTTCTATCGTGCAGCAAATGAGTGAGGCGGAACTATTAGAAATTATTGATCAATTTGATGGGGTAATTGCTGGGGATGATCCTTTTACTGCTAAGGTTTTGGCACAGGGAAAACGCCTCAAAATTGTCGCCAAATGGGGCATTGGTGTTGATTCCATTGACCGGGACGCAGCAAAAGAATTAGGGATTTTGGTCAAAAATACCCCGGATGTTTTTTCCGACGAAGTGGCGGATGTGGCATTGGGTTATATTATCCTATTAGCTAGACACTTACATAAATTAGACCAATCTGTGCGTTCAGGAGGATGGCTGCAAATTCCTGGGATGACTCTACGGGGTAAAACCCTGGGTGTCATTGGTGTGGGGAGTATTGGACGAGGAATTGTGAAACGGGGTGTAGCGGTGGGGATGTCCATCCTGGGTTATGATGTGATGCCGATTCCTGATACTGTTCAAACCGAATTAGGTGTTAAATCGGTTAGTTTTGAGGACTTGTTGCAACAATCAGATTTTATAGCCCTTTCTTGTAATTTGACCCGCGAAAACCATCATTTATTGAGTCATCACCAGTTTGATTTGATGAAACCTGGGGTGCGTTTGGTAAATGTAGCGAGAGGCCCATTAATTGATGAAACCGCGTTAACAGAAGCTTTACAGTCTGGGAAAGTGGCGGGGGCGGCTTTAGATGTGTTTGAAATGGAGCCCTTAGCGATGGAGAGTCCCTTACGTCAGTTTGAGCAATGTATTTTTGGAACCCATAATGGTTCTCATACGAGGGAAGCTGTATTGCGGGTGAATGAAATGGCGATTAATAATCTGTTACAGGGGTTGGGATTAGAAAATTAAAGAATCAAACAGGAAAGCTAATGTCTATTGTTTAACGTAGTGCTAAGATAAACGACTAGCCAAAACTATTTTATTTAGAGATAAATAAATATAATGAGTAAAGTTGTCTTAATAACTGGGGTTTTAGGCGGTATTGGTAGGGCTACTGCTGAGTTGTTTCAAAAAAATGGCTGGTATGTGGTAGGCGTTGATCTCGGTGAAGTTATCCCTGATTTAACTGGAGTTGACTTGTTGATTCGGGCTGATGTTTCTGATACTTTGGCTTGGGAAAATATCGCCCACCAACTGTCAGAAAAGGTTAAAAATATAGCGGCTATTGTGAATAATGCGGCTATCCAAGTTTGTAAATCTTTGGTAGAAACAACACCGGAGGAATGGGATCGGGTGATGGCGGTCAATGTCCGCTCAGTTTATTTAGGTGTCCGTCAGCTTTATCCTTTGATGAAATCTCAGGGAGGAGCAATTGTGAATGTGAGTTCGGTTCATGCGATCGCCACTTCTGCTAATATTGCGGCTTATGCTGCCAGTAAAGGGGCGATGTTAGCCTTAACGCGAGCCTTAGCAATTGAGTTAGCACCCGATCAGATTCGAGTCAATGCGGTGCTTCCGGGGGCTGTAGATACGCCGATGTTACATTCGGGTTTAAGTCGAGGGCATTTGCAGGGAGACAATATGGTAGATTTAGTAGAACAGTTGGGATCTAAGCACGTTATTGGTCGTGTGGGTCAACCTCAAGAAATTGCTGAGGCGATCTATTTTTTGGCTGATGGGGGTCGATCTTCGTTTATGACAGGTCAAGGGTTAGTTGTGGATGGGGGGGCAACTTGTCGGTTAAGTACAGAGTAAAAATAAAGCACTATACTAACCAAACGTTGTTAGGAGGTAAAAAATGGTTGCCGTTAATCAAATTAAAAAAAAAATCACCTTAGAGGATTTTTTAGGATTTCCTGAAACAAAACCTTCTAGTGAATATATTAATGGACAAATAGAACAAAAACCCATGCCCCAGGGAGAACATAGTCTGATTCAAACTTATTTATCTGCAAAGATTAATGAAGTCGGAAAAGCAAATAAAGCAGCCTTAGCTTTTACAGAATTAAGGT
>NZ_LN889797.1:0-404 GCF_900009145.1 Planktothrix tepida PCC 9214 | reverse complement strand
AGTTGTTAGAAACCCGGTTTCTCTGGTAGATTTGTTGTGAGAAATCAAGATCACTTCAGAAACCCGGTTTCTGTGAGTCAGCACTAAGTTGTTAGAAACCCGGTTTCTCTTTGAGATTAGCAACTCAATTTCTCATTCAAGTCTAAATCAAGCTGTTTTTTGTAACGTTTAGTTAGTAACAAACTCAACCAAAAGCCAAGAGCAGACTACATAATTATACTTATAAGCTCAAAAGAAAAGTTCAGCAAGCCCTACTTAGGGCTTGCTGAAAAAGTAACAGAAAAGGAAACGAATGATGAACTAGCGAATGAAGTTAGAAGGGTAAATCATTTTTTTTTGAGGAAAGAAGTTAACCGATAAGTTATGATAATCAATGACTCGAAAAAAGTAATTGACTAAAAAAA
>NZ_LN889796.1:300000-397680 GCF_900009145.1 Planktothrix tepida PCC 9214 | reverse complement strand
AACTGATAACTGATAACTGATAACTGATAACTGATAACTGATAACTGATAACTGATAACTGATAACTGATTTATGCTGAGTGTATTAATTTGGGTTCCTTTGTTAGGTGCGGCTTTAATTGCATTTTGGCCAAATCTCTCTAGTAAAACCGCTCGTCAATTGTCTATTGTGATAGCGGGAGGACTATTTTTATGGTCGTTGGTTTTAGCGGGATTATTTGATCCGAGTAATCCTTCTTTACAATTTAAAGAATATATTCCTTGGCTTACACCCTTGGGATTAAATTATTACTTAGGGGTCGATGGCTTATCCTTACCTTTAGTCATTTTAAATGGTTTATTAATTACCATTGCCATTATCAGTACCAATGTAGGGATTAGTCGCCATCAATTGTATTATTCCTCAATTTTGTTGATTGCGGCTGGAATTGCGGGAACGTTTTTATCCCAAAATTTATTATTGTTTCTACTGTTTTATGAAGTGGAATTGATTCCCCTTTACCTATTAATTGCGATTTGGGGAGGCAAAAATAAAGGGTATGCCGCGACTAAATTCTTACTCTACACAGCAGTTTCAGGATTTTTAATTTTAGCGTCATTTTTAGGCATTGTTTGGCTGACTAATACCCTTGATTTTGATTTAGATACCATTAGTGCAACCTCTTTAGGCGTTTCTTCTTTACCCTTAAATACACAATTGATTTTATTAGGAGGTCTTTTAATTGGGTTTGGAATTAAAATTCCTCTGGTTCCCTTTCATACCTGGCTACCCGATGCTCACGTCGAAGCCTCAACCCCCGTTTCCGTACTATTAGCGGGGGTCTTATTAAAGTTAGGAACCTACGGGTTATTACGCTTTGGTGTAGGTTTATTTCCTGATGCTTGGTTAGTGATTTCTCCCTGGATGGCGAGTTGGGCTGTTGTGACCGTTTTATATGGAGCCTTTTGTGCCATTTATCAGAAAGATATGAAGAAAATGGTGGCTTATAGTTCCATTGCTCACATGGGCTATATTTTATTAGGGTTTGCTGCCGCTAACTCCACCAGTTTGTTAGGTTCAGTGATGCAAATGGTGAGTCATGGTTTAATCTCTGGATTAATGTTTTTAACCGTTGGGGTCGTGTATCGAAAAGCGGGAAGTCGAGACTTAGATATTATTCAAGGGTTATTAAACCCAGAACGGGGTTTACCCTTAATTGGAACGATCATGATTTTAGCCGTGATGGCGAGTGCAGGGATACCCGGTTTAGTGGGATTTGTGGCAGAATTTATTATCTTTAGAGGGAGTATGGATGTGTTCCCGGTACAAACATTATTGTGCATGGTGGGAACCGGATTAACCTCCGTTTACTTCTTAATGATGATGAATAAAGCGTTCTTTGGTCGCCTCTCCGAATATGTGGTGAATTTACCCCCGGTACAATGGCGCGATCGCATTCCAGCTATGATTTTAGCACTCATTATTGTTGTGTTAGGAATTCAGCCCAATTTAATGGTCAGGTTAAGTGATGCGTCCACAACAGCATTAGCCCATACCCAACCTTTATTTGCTCATCATCTAGCCGAAAAACTTTAACCGTTCTCATGTCACTCTGACTTTTTTTGTTAAATTGTCAGAGTGATTTCTCACACTTACTCCAATATGATTGTAAAATAAAATAAACCTTAATTTTAATCAAAACTTTAAACAAAATGACTCTGACCCAATCTTCTGCGGCTTCTCAACACCCTCTGTCTGAGTATATTTATCGCCTAGAGTCTGGTGAAGCTTTATTACCCGATTATCCTGAAAATTTGGTGGAAGTGGTTGGCATTTTAAAAAGTTATGGCATTGTTTTGGATGCCTATTCCAAAAATTTAATATATATTGCCAATGAACAGTTTTTAGAATTATTTCCGTTTTTTAAATATTTTAATGGCGAGGTAAAAACTCAAAAATTATTGCAATATTGGTGGCATGATCGAATTAACTTTGAATATGCTGAATATTGTATGAAAACCATGTTTTGGCATGGAGGCGGTGGCTTAGATCAATATTTAGATTCTCCTGAATTTCTCCAGTTAGCTGAAACGGCTATTCAAGTTAAAACAAAGGGAAATTTAATGATCCAAACCTTGCATCGTCTTTTCCCAGAATTCCTCCCCGAACAAATTCGACAACTCGCCTATTACAGTGGATTAGGTCAATTTTGGCGAGTCATGAGTGATATGTTTATTTCCCTATCTGATCGCTATGATCACGGAGAAATTAAATCAATTCCTGATGTTGTGAATCATATTTTATCAGGATTAGTTGAATCAGCCAATAAACCGATTACTTATAGCATCAAAATTAACAATAAAGTCTATGATATTCTCCCCAAATCAGCAAAATTAACCTTTTTAATGGATACGGCTGTTCCCTATGTTGAAGCGGTGTTTTTCCGAGGAACTCCATTTCCGGGAACCGTTTCTTATAATGCTCAAGCCCATCAAATTCCCCTGGAACAAAAAGAGTTTGCTTATGGTGCATTATACGCCGATCCTTTACCTATTGGGGGTTCAGGAATTCCCCCCACTCAATTAATGCAAGATATGCGTCATTTTCTACCTGACTATTTACACAATATTTATCAAAATAGTTGTCGCGGAGAAGATGATTTACGGGTACAAATTTGCCAAAGTTTTCAAAAGTCCATGTATTGTGTAACAACTGCCGCCATTATTGGATTAGCACCCTATCCCATTAGTACCTCTGATCCTGAGCAAAAACAAGCGAATCGGATTTATTTTGAAAATTGGATGGATCGATTTTTAAACTCTCGTTTAGGGGAAGTTAATAAACCCACAGCTAGGGAATGTAAGCTATTTCCAGAACGTTAAAAGACACTTTAAACTACTAGACACCGGGTTTATTAAAGAAACCCAGTTTCTGACAATCCACAGAAGTTCTCTTAGAAAAAATTACTATATCTACAAGGCTATCTAATGAGTTAAAACCAGCGTAAGGATTGTCAAATGTCAGCAACACCGGAAAGCTTACAAAAATTTATTGATTTCTGTAAAGAACATATCACAGGACAAGAAAGAAAAGAAGCACAAACTTTTTTAGATCGTTTTTTTAAAGCATTCGGTTATGAGGGTGCTTTAGAAGCGGGTGCAAAATATGAGGAAGCGATCAAAAAAGGGAGCCAAAAAGGTAAAACTGGTTTTGCTGATTTAATTTGGAAACCTAAAGTTTTAATTGAGATGAAACAACGGGGTGAGGATCTCAATAAACATTATGCCCAAGCTTTTGCTTATTGGCAACGTTTAGTACCGAATCGCCCTCGTTATGTGATCCTTTGTAATTTTGATGAATTTTGGATTTTTGATTTTGATAATCAATTAGATGAACCTGTTGATAAAGTCGCTGTTATTAACTTAGTAGAAAGAGCGAGTGCTTTTGCTTTTATGGAGTTGGGAAATCGGACTCCTGTTTTTAGAAATAATCAAGTAGAAATTACTGAAATCGCAGCCCGAAGAATGGCGGAATTATTTACAATTTTATACGAAAGATTGTCAAAAAAAAACATTCTGAATTAATTGTTCAACGTTTTATTTTACAATGTGTGTTAGCCATGTTTGCCGAAGATCGGGGATTATTACCTCAAGATTTATTTATTGCTTGTGTACAAGATTGTCTTCAAAATAAACTAAGCTCTTATGATATCATTGGCGGATTATTTAGAGAAATGAATCAAACCGGAATTACTGCGGCTGGGCGTTATAAAGGTGTAGATTATTTTAATGGGGGACTATTTTCTACAATTTATCCCATTGATTTAACAGAGAAAGAATTAGAATTTTTAGATGTGGCTGCGAGACAGGATTGGAGTCAGGTTAGACCCTCAATTTTTGGGAATATTTTTGAAGGCTGGGTTAATAAAAAAGACCGTCATTCCTACGGAATTCATTATACTTCAGAAAGTGACATAATGAACATTGTTCGCCCTACTATTAGTCAGTATTGGGAGGAGCGTATTGAGGAAGCAAATACTCTCAAGAAATTGTATCAATTGCAGGTAGAATTACTCAATTATAAAGTCTTAGATCCAGCTTGCGGGAGTGGGAATTTTCTTTATATTGCTTATCAGGAATTAAAACGCCTTGAGCAGCTTTTAATTCATAAAATTATGAGTAAAAAAACTACCAATATTGATCAATTACACATCAGTTTTGTTACTCCCCATCAGTTTTATGGAATGGATCTTAATCCTTTTGCCGTGGAGTTAGCTAGAGTTACTTTAATGATAGGACGTAAGGTGGCAATTGATAAGTTTAATTTAACTGAATCTGCTTTACCTTTAGATACTTTGGATAATAATATTATCTGTAAAGATGCTCTTTTTAGTGATTGGGTGAAGGCTGATGCTATTATTGGCAATCCTCCCTTTTTAGGGGGAAATAAAGTAAGATTAGAATTAGGAGATGAATACATAGAAAAAGTTTTCGATAAATTTTCAAATGTTAAAGATAAAGTAGATTTTTGTATTTATTGGTTTAGGTTAGCACATGATAATATGAATCAAAAAGGTAGGGCTGGATTAGTGGGTACTAATTCTATTAGTCAAGGGCTAGGAAGAAAAGCATCCTTAGATTATATTACTCAAAATAATGCTTATATTCACGAAGCAATTTCAACACAAGTTTGGTCAGGTGAAGCAGCCGTTCATGTTAGTATTGTTAATTGGTGTTATGAAAATCCCAAAGAATATTATTTAGATCATCAATTAGTTAAACAAATTAATTCATCTTTGACAACTACCATAGATGTTTCACAAGTAGGTATAATTAAAGCTAATTATAATTATGCTTTTAAAGGGGTTCAACCAACCGGACAAGGGTTTTTGATCACAGAAGAAGACGTTAAAAGATATATTAAAAGTAATGATAATAATAACACGGTATTAAAGCAATTTTTAGATGCTAAAGATTTAGCTAGAAATCCTCATGGAAAACCGGATAGGTGGATTATTGATTTTAATGATATGAGTTTAGAAGATGCTAGTGATTATCAATTACCTTTTGAACATATAAAAGCTACTGTTAAGCCAGAAAGAGATAAAAATAGGCGAGAAATTACCAAGTTAAACTGGTGGAGATTTGGTGAAAAACGTCCGGCCATGAGGGAAGCAATTAAAAATTTATCTTTTTATTTTGCTATTCCTCGACATTCTAAATGGTCTATTTTTATTCCGGTTCAAAAAGAATGGCTACCCGGTGATTCTACTGTAATTGTAGCATCAGATGATTTTTACATCTTAGGAATATTAACCTCAAATATTCATCGTATTTGGGTAAAAGCACAAAGTTCAACTTTAGAAGATAGAATACGCTACACTCATAAAACCTGTTTTGAAACCTTTCCCTTTCCGCAAACACCGACTAAAAAGGTAGTTGAAAAAATCAGAGAAACCATGATTAAACTCCATGAATATCGGACAGCACAAATGGAGAAAAAACAATGGGGAATCACCCAATTATACAACAAATATTTTACTGAGCCTAGCAGTCAACTGTATAAACTCCATCAACAATTAGATAAATTAGCAATGGAGGCTTATGAATTTAATCCCGATGATGATCTTTTAGAGAAATTATTCAAACTCAACCTAGAGTTAGCAGAAAAAGAGGAAAGAGGGAAAAAAATAGTCGGTTGTTGGGATAGTTATCAATAATTTTTTACAGGATAAACTCAGTTTCTTGGATGATTTTTTAAGAAACGCGGTTTCTGAACCCCACGCGATTACATCTAGTTGTTATAATAGATAAACCTGAATAAACCTGAGCATTAAAATCGCAAATGTATGACAGCCAAAATACACATCAGCAACTTGGGTAATTCTTTAGCTTTACCAATACCGGACTATATTGTAAAAATTCTGAACCTGAAAGCAGAGGACTCAGTAATTTGCAGTATAGAAAGAGGTCATTTATACTGTATAAACTGCATTACACACACCCAACCCATCATTTAATCGCTTAACTTTATTCACCTAAATATGAAATCTTCTCGATTACAAAAACTGATCGGCTATTTACGTCCCCATTGGAAAAAAGCAACATTAGGAATTGTGGCATTATTCCTGGTTAATGCTGTGGGGGTTTATATTCCAATTTTAATTCGGAATGTAGTTGATGAACTCCAAGTTGCAATTGAGTTTGACACGGTACAGCGTCAAGTATTATTGATTTTTCTTTTAGCTTCGATGATGTGGGTAATTCGGATGATTTCCCGCATTGTTATTTTTGGGGTGGGTCGTCAAGTCGAATTTGATTTAAAGCAAAGGATTTTTAATCATTTATTAACTTTAGAACCTTCCTATTTTTCCGAAAGTACCGTTGGAGATTTAATTAATCGTTCCACCAGTGATGTTGATAGTATTCGCCGTTTATTAGGGTTTGCCGTTCTCAGTCTTGCGAATACGATATTTGCTTACGGGTTAACCCTTCCGGTCATGTTAGCGATTAACCTGCGATTAACTTTATTATCGATTTCAGTTTATCCGTTGATGTTGATTTTAGTGCAGGTTTTTAGTGGAAAGCTTCGAGATCAACAAATGACGGTTCAGGAAAAACTATCAAATATTAGTGATTTGATTCAGGAGGATATGAGTGGGATTTCTTTAATTAAGATTTATGCTCAGGAAGAGAATGAACGGAAAGCTTTTGCAGGTCATAACCAGGAATTATTTGAAGCCAATTTAGAGTTGGCTAAAACCCGTAATCTTTTATTCCCAATTTTAGGCGGAATTGCAAGTTTAAGCTTTCTAATTTTATTAGGAGTGGGGGATGAAGCGATCGCCAATGGAGAACTCAGTATCGGGAATTTTGTTGCTTTAATTTTATATGTTGAACGCTTAGTTTTTCCCACAGCTTTATTAGGATTTACAATTACAACCTATCAGCGAGGAGAAGTCAGTATTGATCGAATTGAAGCCATTTTAAGTGTTGAACCTCGGATTAAAGATCCTTTAGAACCTTTACCCTTACCCACTCCTGTTAAAGGATGGTTAAGTGCTTTTCATCTAACCTATAGTTATCTCAGAAGCACAATTCCGGCTTTAAATGATGTTAATTTTATGATTAAACCAGGAGAAACTGTTGCAATTGTTGGCCCTATTGGTTCTGGAAAAACAACCTTAGCGAATGCTATTCCTCGGTTATTAGATATTAAGATGGATCAGTTATTTGTAGATGGTCAGGATATTACTCAATTAACATTATCTGATTTAAGACGTGCGATCGCTTATGTTCCTCAAGAAAGCTTTTTATTTAGTACCAGTATTAGCAATAATATTGCCTATGGCAACCCTCTAGCTGAACAATCAGAAATTGAAAAAGTTGCTAAAATGGCTAAAATTCATGAAGAAATTTTGAATTTTCCCAAACAATATGAAACTCTAGTGGGAGAACGAGGAATTCAATTATCCGGGGGACAACGACAACGAACTGCGTTAGCAAGAGCATTATTAGTGGATGCACCCCTTTTAATTTTAGATGATGCCCTTTCCAGTGTGGATAATCAAACAGCAACAGAAATTTTACAGAATTTAAAAATCGGAGTCCAGCGCAAAACTGTTGTGTTTATCTCCCATCAAATGTCGGCAGCGGCAACGGCGGATCGCATTTTCGTCATGGATCAAGGGCATATTATTCAAACGGGAACCCATGCTGAATTAGTTGCCTTAAAAGGATTATATCAGACCCTTTGGAATCAACATAAATTAGAGGAATTATTAGTTTAAATGAGTGGGTCACCAAGCAGGTAAATTGGCATCTTGCTGATAAGTGGAAAGTGGCAAAGGTTCAACACGTTGAATCCTTGTAACTTTCATCCGGCTGCTATCTGTATCTTTTAAATACCAACAGGAAATTAGAGTAGGGATCAAGAAGTTGATTTTCATTTTTTTGCTTCCTTAACTGTTGATAGCAGGGAACAGGAAGGAAAAGACTTGACCCTCTAGGGTTTAATATCAGTCGATGTCCTAACTGCCAGACGCGACTACTATATTAGAACTCTGGCAAAATAATTTAATGGTATTGTCAGAAGTTTTGCTCAACTTAATGTCTAATCAAATATTGATGATCAGCAATTTTCTAGCTTGGCTCTATGGAGAAGACGCTCTCCTCAAAAGTCCTGCGGGTATTCCCTATCCTGTCACCGTGAAACCTTGCATTCTGGATAACCCTGAAGCGGTGTTGCAGGAACTCACGGAAGATACCCGTCAATTTCCCAGTTCCAGCCCGTTGTTAGAGGAGATGAAACAAAAGAACCAACATTTGTGGAATGGTCGAACTTATGTATTTTTAGAGTTAGATGCTGCATCTGCCTATCCCCGTTTGCGGTGTGCGGAGGGCTATTATTTTGATATGGTGAATACCTGCATGGTGCTGGAGCAGGAGTTAACTCGCACCATCAGCCAAACCCCTGAATTAGACTTTGCCACTTTATATGAAAGAATGCCTCTGCGTCGGGCACTTCACCAAAACCAAACCGGAGAAGCTGCTCTCCAAGACGTTTGGACAGGAGCGCATCGCAGTGCAACGGTGGCAATTTCTTGTCTGTTTGCCGCTTATGATGGGAAATCTTACCGCTACTATGTCAGTCGCCGTTCTGCTCAGGTTGCGGATGGGGCTGGACTGTATCATATTATCCCCTCAATGGTGTTTCAACCCACAAATTCGGACAAACAGCCCCAGGATTCTTTTAATATTACCAATACAATTCTGCGGGAAGTTGCCGAAGAACTGTTTAACCGTCCTGAAAATAGTTCCACAGACTATCCTGAAATTCTTGCCTTGCGGGAGTTGCTGCAAACCGGAGGCGCCGAACTGGTGGTTACAGGAGTGGCAATGGACTTGTTGAGTTTGCGACCGGAAATTTTAGCAACCTTAGTCATCCACCATGAAACCTGGCTGCAACAGTATCAACACCAGATCAGATTTTCTAGGGATGAGTATATCACCGATGCAGAGGCGCAAAAAAATTACCAAAATTTAGAGGATGACAGCATTCTACAACCGGGAGGAGAATTTGCCCCCGAAAACTGTGCGGTTGTTGGTGCTGCCTGTCTCATTGTCGGTTTACCTGTGGCTCGTCAACTCGGCAAGAGCTACTGTGAATAACCCTAGAGAGGCTTAATTTGGAAGTCCTCAAACGTTGCTTGAAACCCTTCCCGTTCTGGCGAAGCAAACATGGGGCCAACTTGCACCGTCTCAGCTTCCGTCAGATACGCCAACCGCATCATCGTGTAGTCTTCACCATCCAGGGAATATTTCACCTGTACGGTGCCACCTTTGCGTTCTAACTCCAGCCATAATGAAGTCGGGTTATGGGGTAACTGAACGACAGACCAGTCGGAAAACTCCCGTGTCACAACGGTACTGGCATATTGCACCCCCTCAACAAATTCAATTCCGCACTTCAGCCAAGTTGTGTCATTCTCGCGGATCATCAGTCCGGCTTGATCATACAACACTTCATACTGTCCAGTGATTTTCACAACGGCGACAAAATCCCCTGTGACTTCCTCATAGTAAAAGTGTCCCGTATCCCGAATAAATCCATAGTGGGTTTTACGCCAAAAGTCGGTTTTCTCTCCAGAAGTCACCGTTAATGTCTGTTGTTGTTCATTCCAAACCGGCGGCTCATTGTGCCATTTCATAATAATTCCTCAATATCGTTTTATAGCAGGAGACAGGACACAGGCTATAGTTTTTAACTCCGTACCCTGCACCCCGCACCCCGCATTCCGCACTCCGCACTTCGCACTCTTCCCTAGGCCTTAATGACAACGTTTTCTCGTTGACTTAATGCTTCATAAATCTGCACTAAAATATCTTTTAACCCATATTGAAATTGCCAATTGGGATAATGGGATTGGAACTTGCGGACATCGCTCACCCACCAGATATGATCTCCGATGCGGTTTTGTAAGACTAAGCTTAATAAAACTAAAATTCTAGCTGGATAAGTTTTTCAAAATTTAAAAACTTGCCCCTACAAATCGAATTTTACTTCATAGGAGCAAGTTAATGAATGATGAGCAATTAAGATTATGCTGACTCGTGTTGTCGATGCCAAGCGGGATGCCATAAAACTTCTGCTGTGGAACGTTTTTCCACCATTTCCTGGGTAATCACACAGCGAACAACATCTTTTCTGGAGGGGATTTCATACATAACTTCTAACATTAATTCCTCCAGAATTCCCCGTAATGCTCTGGCTCCTGTTTTGCGACGGAAGGCTTCTTTGGCAATCGCTTTTAACGCTTCCGATTCAAATTCTAACCGCACATTATCCATGCGTAATAGCTTTTTATATTGTTTGACTAAAGCATTACTCGGCTCAGTTAAAATTTGCATCAACGCCCCTTCATCCAACGGAGAAACACGAGTTAAAACCGGAAGCCGTCCTATGAATTCGGGAATTAAACCAAATTTGACTAAATCTTCCGGTTGAACGTGATATAAAATTTCATCGGACTGGAGGGGAGTAATTGTTGTTTTATTGTCTTCTCCCGACTGAATAAAACCGAGGGATTTTTTACCTAAGCGCTGTTCAATGAGTTTTTCTAACCCAACGAACGCTCCCCCACAAACAAATAAAATTTTACTGGTGTCAATTTGGATAAAATCTTGATAGGGATGCTTTCTTCCGCCTTGGGGAGGAACATTAACAACCGTTCCTTCTAACATTTTTAAGAGGGCTTGTTGTACCCCTTCCCCAGATACATCTCGTGTAATCGAGGTATTTTCACTTTTACGGGCAATTTTATCAATTTCATCAATATAAATAATTCCCCGTTGCGCCGCTTCAATATCAAAATCGGCAACCTGTAACAGTCGCAGTAAGATATTTTCAACATCATCCCCCACATAACCCGCTTCCGTTAACGTTGTCGCATCGGCAACGGCAAAGGGAACATCTAATAATTTCGCTAAAGATTGGGCGAGTAAGGTTTTGCCACAACCCGTCGGCCCCATTAACAGAATATTGGCTTTTTGTAATTCGACAAAATCATCGGCTCCTGAATCAGAACCGTTTAATTTTTCAGCACCTAAGCGTTTATAATGATTATAAACTGCAACAGATAGAACTTTTTTCGCCCCATCCTGACCAATCACATGATCATCTAAATAGTTTTTAATTTCAATGGGTTTAGGAATGGAAGTCAGAGAAAATCCTTTCGTTGCAGACTGTTTTGAGGAACGTGCCTCTGGCTGGCCGCTCACTGAAGCCTTGGCCCGATTGCGGTCAGAAAATTCTTCTTCTAAAATTTCGTTACAGAGTTCAACGCACTCATCACAGATATAAACACCTGGGCCTGCAATTAATTTGCGAACTTGCTCTTGAGATTTACCGCAGAACGAGCATCGTAAGTGGGAGTCATATCTGGACATAGTGAATTAATCTTTTTTAATTAATTGCTGGTGGTTTTTCCCTAAAAAGGGGAGATGGATTAAATGGGTTTGCTGCTTGGACTGGGATGCGTTTCCTTTAGGGGACATCCTAAGCAAGATCCATCCAATACTCTCTCCCTTTAAACTAACACTAAATCAAGAAAACGTGGCAATTTCAGGTTATTCTTTATTTTTACGATAGACCGGGGAGGGAAGTAGGCAGATAAACCGTAAAGGTAGAACCAACTCCCAGTTTGCTAGACACTTTAATTTGTCCTCCCATCATTTTGCAGAAATGGTGGGTTACCGTTAAGCCTAAACCGGTTCCGCCATATTGACGACTAAAGGAATTATCCACTTGGGTAAAAGCTTGAAATAATGTTTGCTGTTGTTCTAAGGAAATCCCAATTCCAGTGTCACTCACTTGAAAACAAATCCAGTCTAAGTCGCCATTATGTTCTCGGTTTAATGTCAGGGTAACTTTCCCCTTTTGGGTAAATTTCAAGGCATTACTGAGCAAATTATAAAAAATTTGTCGGATTTTACCCATATCTCCCTCCATCAGATCTAAATTGTTTTTACAACAAATTTGCATTGTATTTTGATTTTGATCCGCTAGAGGTTGTAAGGTGGTCACCACGTCATGAATCAAACTAGCGACTTCAAAGGTTTCCACATTCAAAGGCATTCGCCCCGATTCTACTTTACATAAATCCAAGATTTCATTAATCATGGTGAGTAAATGGGAACCCGACTGACGAATTTTCTGTACATCGGGTAATAAATCATTAATCCCACGATCTAAAACTTCTTCCAGTAATAAATCACTAAACCCAATAATAGCGTGTAACGGTGTTCTTAACTCATGACTCATATTCGCTAAAAAGGTACTTTTGGCTTGGTTAGCAGTTTGAGCTTGATCTAAAGCGGTTTGTAAAATAGATTCAACCTTCAACCGTTCAATCATTTCAGTTCGCAATTGTTGAATTGCATCTTGTAATTCTGTCGTGCGTTTTTTAACTCTGATTTCTAATTCTGCCTTCACCTGGGCTAGAGCTTGTTCAGCTTTTCGGCGTTCAAATCGTTCAATGGCTAAGGCAACTAAATTCGCTAAGGAATCAATAAAAGTTCGATCTTCAAGATTACATTTCTGTTGATTACTGGGATATTCTACACAGATAAACCCAATAATTTTCCCCCCCAACCAAATCGGTACATCTAAACGGTTTCTCTGGGAATAGGGAAGATCATCCAGGTAAGATTCAGAAGAAATAGATCGATCAACTGATGATAAATCGAGAGGAAATGAACGCTCAGGAGAAAAAGGTGCAGGTTGAGGATTAATCGGAGTTGAACAATGGGTAAAACAATGATTAACAAGGGATAAATCTTCCGGGGAATGGTGATGGGTTTGACGTTCATACAAATCTAAACAAATCCAATCTAAACCCTGCTTTTCTATCCCAGATTCAACGTTAAATTTAGGAATGAATTCAGGAGATTGTTCTGTTTTTAAGATAGCATAACGAATGCTACTATTAAGCCAAACACTGACGCGATCTACTTCTAATGTATTGGCTGCGGTTTCAGTAATTTGGCGAATGGCAATATCCAGATGATCACAATTGCGGGTTTGTTCTCGACTTAAATCCCGCAGAGCAACATTTTGACGATGTAGACGTTCTGTACTGACTTGTAGGGTTTGTTCGGCTTGTTTTCGTTCTGTAATATCATGGAAAATCGAGAGTATCGCTCGTTCTCCTTGAAAGAGTAAAATCTGGAAAGAACCCATAACCCAAAAGGGGGTTCCATTCATTTTTTTGACTTGCAGTTCATAGTTATGAACATAGCCTTCCGCTATGACTTTTTCAATTAATTTTTGCCGATCTAAAGGAAAGAGATAAAAGTCAAGGGTTTTAATCGTTTTGAGAAGCTTCAGCGAAAAACCAAATAAATTACTGGACATGACATTGGCATATAAAATTAAGCCATCGGATAAGCGACTAATAATAATCGGAATAGGGGTGGCTTCTGCGATCGCTTCAAAGATTTCTCGCCGTTCTAATGGGGTTTCAGAAGGGTCAGTAGACGGGGAGGATTTCGGGTTTTGTTTGTCATGCCAGACTTTGAGATCAAAGGTTGTATTTTTCCAGGTTTCAAGGTCTGGGAATAGGGAGTTGACGTGACCCGTAAAAGATTCTTGGGAAAGTTTTTCTTCTAGCATCATTCAAGAGTTTCAAGATTGAATTGGGGGTTTAATAAAAGACTCATGAACTGGTGTTTTGCTGACAGCTAGGACAGGGAAATAGACCAGTAACTAACGAGACAGCATCAATCCAATATCCTCTGGGTTATACCAAATCTGAGTGGGAAGGAGGAAGCGACTTATACTTGAAGCAGAATACCACCCATCACAGAATTGTTATTTAGGGCTAACCCTCGGAATAGAAGCTAGACCCATTTTATGCGAACACCCATTAACTTTGAGGGCGGAATGTGGGTTATATCGCCATCCCTATTTCCCCTGCACCCTGAATGACTTTGATAATTCTGAACAGTTTAGAACAAGATAACCTATATTGGGTGAATTAGGATTCAGGTTTTCCCGGAACAGATCAAAATTTTTTGATCAGGAGTTAAACGCCGGACATTAACATATTTCTCGAATTCCCAAGCTGTGCGATATTGATTCTTGCACTCTCTTGGATTAGATATTTGCTGTGTCGTTAAGCTATGCACTGGTTCATGAATGGTTAACACCCTTGGCGACGGGTGGTTCAGAACTTGTTGTGCAGGAAATTCTCAACCATATTGAAGCGGATGTTTACGCGCTGATTGATTTTGAATCCACAAACCCTGACAGCTATTTGTATCAACGTACCATTGGCACAACCTTTCTTCAACAGTTTCCCCAGGCGCGTTCTGGGGTGCAGAAATATTTGCCTTTACTTCCCCTCGCCATTGAACAACTCGATGTCCGAGATTATGATGTGATCCTCTCGTCTTCCCATGCCGTTGCTAAAGGAGTGCTGACCAGTCCCCATCAACTGCATCTGTGTTACTGCCATACCCCAATGCGCTACGCCTGGGATTTAACCTTTGACTATCTCAACAGTAGTTTAGCAGGAAAAGGGCTACAAGGGGTGTTAACGCGCTATCTACTACATCGTTTGCGGCAGTGGGATGTAATCTCAGCGAACCGAGTGGATTATTTTATTGCCAATTCTAAACATACGGCTCGACGGATTTGGCGGTGTTATCGTCGGCCAGCTACGGTGATTTATCCCCCAGTGCAGGTGGAAAGATTTGAGTTTCAGCCGCAAAAACAAGATTTTTACTTAACCGTTTGTCGTTTGGTAAGTTATAAAAAAATCTCATTGATTGTGCAAGCGTTCAATCGCCTCGGATACCCTTTAGTGGTGATTGGCACCGGCCCCGATTTAAAGGCGATTCAACAACTGGCAAAACCCAATGTTCAGGTCTTAGGATGGCAGCCCAATGAAGTAGTAGACCAGTATATGAGGGATGCTAAAGCCTTTGTCTATGCCTCCTGTGAGGATTTTGGCATGGCCTTAGTAGAAGCTCAAGCTTGTGGTACTCCTGTGATTGCTTACGGTGCGGGAGGTGCTTTGGAAACGGTGCGAGATCTGCGACAATATCCAGATTCGGCAACGGGTTTACTGTTTCCCGCCCAAACCGAGGAGGCATTGGTAGAGACTTTAGAAGCGTTTGAGGAGTCTAGGGGAAGGTTTAACCCTGATATAGCTCGATTAAACGCCTCTGGGTTCAACCCGAAACAATTCCAAGAGCATTATTTGGGATTCGTGGAGCATTGCTTGCAACAATTTCAATCGGGAAATATCAGCTAAAATGCCAATTAATTTCGGATGCGTGAAAATAGGTTTCCCAAAGCAGAGGGTTTAAAATCAAGGAATTCTTTTAACAGTGGATTAAAATTTGGGCTATAGTCCCTTTCTCCACTGGAGTTTTCCCCTTCTGTCAAGACCGATTTTTGATCCGAATTTTGATGAACTAAAGCCGAATTACCTATATTGGGTGTCTTGAGGCTTTATGATCAGGACTGTGTGTGGTGTGAATTGAAGGAGTAAGATGACTGCCAATAGCCAACTCATCTTTGGTAAGGGACTTCGGCGTGGGTTCACAAGGCGGGGGGTTTTGCCCTTGGCCGATCGGGTGATGCCTCAACCCCTGTCTCGACAGCGTTTAGACGAGGAGTTTTTTAAGAGATCTTTTGATATTGTCTTTTCCCTGTCTGTTCTGATTTTGTTTGCTCCGGTTTACATAATTTTGGCTCTGCTGATTGCGTTAAGCTCACCAGGGTCAGTTTTTTATGTCCAAGAGCGAGTGGGGAAAAACCGGAAATTGTTCGGTTGTATTAAATTCAGAACGATGGTGAGTAATGCCGATGAAATGTTAGCGCAAATGATGGAAACCCATCCCCATTTGCGGGAAGAATTTCACAATAATTTCAAACTCAAACATGATCCTAGAATTACTTGGATAGGTCGGTTTTTACGGGTGACAAGTTTAGATGAATTTCCCCAATTTTGGAATGTTTTAATGGGGGATATGAGTGTAGTTGGCCCTAGACCTTTAGTGGTTGAAGAACTACATAAATATGGTCGTCACATGGATAAAATTTTGACCATCAAACCCGGAATTACTGGACTATGGCAAGTTTCAGGACGCAATGATATTCCCTATCCTCGTCGTGTTCAGATGGATTTATACTATGTCAACTTTAAGAATTTCTGGACGGATTTATGGATAGTCATCAAAACCATTGGTGTTGTGATTTTTCCTAAAAATAATGGAGCTTATTAGGTTCAGAAAAAATACAAGATTCCTAGCTCAATTGAATCTTGTTTTATTTTTCTTTAAATTTTCAAACCTAGAATTTGACAAACCCCCTAAACCTTGTGCATCAAGAGTTGAGGGGTTTCATTTTGAGCTAACTAGCTGATCAACCTCAAACTAGGATGAGGATTCTCCAGTAACTGAACGAGTCTGATAGAGTAGGGATTGGAATTAACTTGAATTAAACTGGGTATCAGGTTAATTTGGTGATGGGTACTGATCCAGGACTGACAAGTCTGCAAGATCAGGATGATCGATTCACGGACTGAATTGCTGATCAGGTTCTGGGGTGCAAACAAGACAGACTTCTCCCCGTTAATTGTTGTGTACAATTAAACGAGGGAATATTAACCTACAAGACCATAAGGAATACTATAAATGACGGAACGGAAAAGAGCCTTAATTACGGGAATTACGGGTCAAGATGGCTCATATCTGAGTGAATTGTTGCTCGAAAAAGGCTATGAAGTTCATGGAATTATTCGTCGCTCTTCTAGCTTTAATACTGACCGTATTGACCATATTTATAAAGATCCGCATAACCTTGAGGCGCGGTTATTTCTACATTACGGAGATTTAACCGATGGTACAACTTTACGCCGAATTCTGGAAGATGTTAAACCTGTAGAAATTTATAACCTTGGGGCTCAATCCCATGTGCGGGTCAGTTTTGATTCCCCGGAATATACCGTTGATACAGTTGGAATGGGGGTTTTACGTTTATTAGAAGCAATTCGAGACTATCAACACCGTACCGGAATCGAAGTTCGTTTTTATCAAGCGGGTTCTTCAGAAATGTTTGGGAAAGTGTTAGAAATTCCCCAAAAAGAAACGACACCTTTCTATCCCCGCAGCCCCTACGCCTGTGCTAAAGTTTATGGACATTGGCAAACCGTAAACTATCGAGAATCCTACGGTTTATTTGCCTGTAATGGAATTTTATTTAACCATGAAAGTCCCCGGCGTGGCCCTACCTTTGTGACCCGCAAAATTACCCGCGCGGTGGCTCGAATTGTTAAAGGGAAACAAAAGGAAATCTATTTAGGAAATCTCGATTCTAAGCGAGATTGGGGCTATGCTAAAGATTATGTTCGAGCCATGTGGCTGATGCTCCAACATTCTGAACCGGATGATTATGTGGTAGCTACCAATGAAACCCATTCAATTCGGGAATTCCTCGATATTGCCTTTGGTCATGTTAATTTAGATTGGCAAAATTATGTCAAATTTGATGAACGCTATCTGCGTCCTGCGGAAGTGGATATTTTAATTGGTGACCCTGCTAAAGCTAAAGCCAAATTAGGATGGGAACCTAGTGTTACCTTTGAAGAATTAGTTAAATTAATGGTAGATTCTGATCTCAAAGCCTTGGAAGAAACTCAAGAACCTACCCATCAATTTGATTAATAACTGATATAATAGAGGCTAAATTCATGAGTCCACTGGATTTAACAAATAAACGGATTCTGGTGACAGGAGGTGCGGGTTTTTTAGGGCGTCAAGTGGTAGCTCAACTGCATCAAGCAGGTGCTGATCCAAAGCAGATTATGATCCCTCGTTCTAAAGATTATAATCTGTGTACATTAGACGCTTGCCAAAAAGTGGTTCAGGATCAAGATATTGTGATTCATTTGGCGGCACACGTTGGTGGCATTGGTTTAAATTTAGTCAAACCGGCGGAACTGTTTTACGATAACTTGATGATGGGGACTCAATTAATTGAAAGTGCCTATCGTGCAGGGGTAGAAAAGTTTGTTTGTGTGGGAACCATTTGCGCCTATCCTAAGTTTACACCTGTTCCTTTTAAAGAAGATGATCTGTGGGACGGTTATCCTGAAGAAACCAATGCACCCTATGGAATTGCTAAAAAAGCATTGTTGGTGCAATTACAAGCTTATCGTCAACAATATGGTTTCAATGGAATTTATCTGTTACCCGTGAATTTATACGGCCCTGAAGATAATTTTGATCCCAAAAGTTCCCATGTAATTCCGGCATTAATTCGCAAGGTTTATGAAGCTCAACAACGGGGAGATAAAACTCTCCCAGTTTGGGGAGATGGGAGTCCCAGTCGCGAGTTTCTGTATTCAACGGATGCAGCACGGGGAATTGTTATGGCTACTCAATTGTACAATGAACCCGACCCCGTGAATTTAGGGACAAATCAGGAAGTCAAAATTAAAGACTTAGTAGAAACGATTTGTGAATTGATGGGATTTGAGGGAGAAATTGTCTGGGAAACGGATAAACCCAATGGTCAACCTCGGCGTTGTTTAGATACAACTAGAGCGAAAGAAAAATTCGGGTTTATAGCAGAAGTTGGCTTTAAAGAAGGGTTAAAAAATACCATTGATTGGTATCGTCAACACGCTGAATAAGGTTTTAAAAAGTAACGATTAGGGTGTTTCATGTAAAGTGACACACCCTTTTTTATGACCCTTAAACAGCAATTGCTGCGGATTTATAAATCTGCTCAACAACTGTTGCTAACCGCTTCATTCCTTCTGTAATTTCTTCATCCGTTGCCGTTAAACTAATGCGAAGACATTGGTTTTTATGGCTCCATTCTCCTTGTAAACCGGGGAAAAATGAACTACCGGGAACCACAATTAAACCGACTTCTTTTAGCTGCTGATAAAGTTCCCAATCCGTCATCGGTAAATCTTTAAACCACATCCAGGCAAAAATTGCGCCTTCACCTCGATGTAAAAACCAAGGTAAATTGTTAGGCATGGCTTGATTTAATGCCGTTTCAACAACGGTGAATTTCTGCTGATAATAAGGACGAATTACCTCCGTGGCAATTTCTGATAATGCTCCACACCCAATAGCACGGGCGGCAATGGCTTGTCCATAACGGGGGGAATGAATACACATATTGGTTTGAAATGCTTCTAATACCTGAATTGTGCTTTCATTCCCGATGGCAATTCCTAATCGTTCCCCCGGTAAACCTGCTTTTGATAAACTAATACAATGAATAATATTATCTCCAAAAACAGGTTTCATTTCTGTAAAATTCAACGCCGGAAAGGGGGGTGCATAGGCTGAATCAATAAACACAGGAACATTAAAAGGTGCTGCTAATGCTGCAATTTTTTTGACTTCTTCTTCCGTCAAAACATTACCACTGGGATTACAGGGACGGGAGAAAACAACACAGCCAGTCGTTTCATCAATCGTTAATTGATTAAAATCAGGACGATATTTAAAATAATGATTAGCTTCATCAATATCTAAGGCGGGTTGATAGGAAAAAACCGCTTCAGGAATTAAACTCACACCCCCATATCCGGTATAATCAGGACTTAAAGGTAAAACAACTTTTTTCAGTTTGCCTTCGGTGGTATATCCCCCAAAGGCATTAGCTGCATAGAAATAAATTGATTGACTCCCCGGTGTAATTAATACATTACAATCCGTTAAATTTAACCCATAACGAGAGTTAAAATCCTCAACAATAACATCAATAAAAGGTTGATATCCCTGACTCGAACCATACCGACAAACCACTTCCCCATATTCAGGACTCGATAGCAATTGTTCCGTACAATCTCGCCAAAGTTGTTCAACTTCTGGCAAAATTACCGGATTTCCCGCACTTAAATTAATAAAATCTTTGCCTTTTCCTGATCTTAACGTTTCAATAATATCTTTCATAATGGCACGAACCCCAGTTAAACGAGACATCCGTTCACCAAATTGTGTCAATGCAGGATTCATAGTTCTATAACCCAATTAATTAATTAACATCATTCTCCTGTTATCAGGAGACGGCAGGCAGAATCATAACCCGAAATCTGATACCCAAAACCTCAGCAATGGAATTTGATCCCTGTTAATCTTCATTTGATCAATCTTAACCTTAGAATTGAAAATACAGAATAGTTTCAATCAGAATGTTAGGGGTTTTTGTGTCTATGGTGATCTGGCAAGCTGATTTTTATCGTCGTCCCCTGAAGGATACCACTGGGAAACCCCTTTGGGAGTTATTAGTCTGTGATCAGACTCGCCAAGTTGAGTTTATAGCGATGTGTCCTCAATCGCAAGCGAATTCGACTTGGTTAATTGAACAGTTACAGCAAGCAATTGTAATCCAAAAACCGGAGCGAATTCAAGTCTTTCGTCCCCAGTCTTTCAGTTTATTAGAAATGGCTGGCAAAGCATTAGGAATTTCGGTAGAACCCTCTCGAAATACTATGGCTTTAAAACAGTGGTTAGAGGAACGTTCAAAAGTCTATTCTAAGTTAGAAAATTATACGGGGGAACCCTATAATCCTGTGACGTTAGATCAACCCCCCCCTTTACCTTTACCTGAAAATTTATGGGGTGATCGCTGGCGATTTGCTAACCTATCTGCGGGAAATTTGCAAGCGTTTTTTGCAGATAGTCCGATTCCAATTTTACAAACACCGGATGAATTTTTACCGTTAAATTTAGGATTAGCATCTGTAGTTGCCATTCCTGGGATTGTGATTGATGGGGGTAAAAAATCGATGCCGTTAGCGCGATGGTTAGCCGAAATTAAACCTTTTTCTTGCAATTATATAGCGGGTTCACCCGATGGATTAATTTTAGAATCGGGGTTAATTGATCGTTGGGTAATAGCCACTTTTGAAGATGCAGAGGTCATAGAAGCTGCTAAAACCTTTGAAGTGAGAAAGCAGTTAGCTAAAGGATTACATTTTTTATTAGTTCAACCGGATGATTCGGGAATGACATTCAGTGGATTTTGGTTATTAAAAGGGGAACTGAAAAATTAATCATTAACCTGATAATTCTGGTTGAACCCATCAATTAGCTATAGTAGTTTAGATTGAGCACATTGTAAAATGAATAGATGAGGAGATTCGGGAGGGATAATCAAGGGTGTTTGACAGTATTTGCAAGTTTTTGGCTGAAAATTATTCTCAAGATTTAGCGAGTTGGTTGTTGGGTTCTCCCGTTGCGTTAACAGAGTTAAGTCCCCAAGAGTTATCCTTGGAACCCATTCGGGCTGATTCCCTGATCTTACTGCAATCGGATGATCTGGTCTTGCATACAGAATTTCAAACGGAACCCGATGCTAAAATCCCTTTTCGGATGTTAGATTATCGAGTAAGGGTCTATCGCCGTTTTCCTAATAAAGTCATGCGTCAGGTGGTGATTTATCTGGATCGCACTAACTCTCCTTTAGTCCAAGAAAATAGTTTTCGCCTAGAGAATACATTTCATCAGTTTGAGGTGATTCGTCTTTGGGAACAACCACCTGAAGAGTTTTTAAATGTATTAGGACTGTTACCCTTTGCGGTACTGAGTCAGACGGATGATCCGACAATGATATTAAGTCAAGTGGCTGAAGTGATTAACAGAATTACAGATCAACAAGTTCAAAGTAATCTTACGGCTGCTTCGGCAATTTTGGCGGGTTTAATTTTAAATCAAGATACCGTGAAAAGAATTTTAAGGAGTGATCTTATGCGAAATTCAGTGATTTATCAAGAAATCCTACAAGAAGGGAAATTGCAAGGGAAATTGCAAGGGAAATTAGAAGGGAAAATTGAAGGGAAATTGGAAGCTAAGGAAGAAGTTGCTTTAAATTTATTGCGAATGGGTTTTAGTTTAGAGCAAGTGATTCAAGCAACGGGATTAAGTATTGAAGACATTCAATCTTTGTAAAACGCTTGAGTATTCCCGTCATTGATATCGAGAATTTATATATTGTTCAAGAAACCCTGTTTTTGAATCATAAGCTTACGCAGATATTAGATAAAATTAAGTGTATGATATCTGCGTAAGCCTCGAATTGGGAAACTAAACCTTTGCCAATTCTAAATGCTCAATTTTTGTTCCTAATACCGTTAAAAATGCAGCTAACCAACGGGGATGAGCCGGCCAAGCGGGAGCGGTAATTAAATTTCCATCAACAATGGCATCATCAACAGCAATATCCGCATATTCTCCTCCGGCGCGAATCACATCAGGCCCACAAGCAGGATAGGCAGAACACCGTTTTCCCTGTAAAACATCGGCTGCTGCTAACAGTTGAGCACCATGACAAATAGCAGCAATGGGTTTATTCGTTTGAGCAAAATACTGCACCATTTTAATAACATCTGCATTCAACCGAATATATTCTGGTGCCCGTCCACCGGGTATCACTAACGCATCATAATTTTCGGGTTTAATTTGATCAAATGTGGCATTTAAGGTGAAATTATGACCGGGTTTTTCACTATAGGTTTGGTCGCCTTCAAAGTCATGAATTGCAGTTTTTACCTTTTCCTCTGCTTTTTTTCCCGGACACACTGCATGAACCGTATGTCCGACCATTTGCAAGGCTTGAAACGGAACCATGCACTCGTAATCTTCAACGAAGTCACCCACGAGCATTAAAATTTGTTTGGCTGCCATAGTTCAATTCAATCAGAAGAATATTAGTTTTTGGATGTTATTTTAGTCTAAATTAAGAGATAATAGAGTTTGTGTGAACTTAAGAAAAAATTACGATCACGTCAACGCCATGCTGTCTTTTCTCCGCAACGACCTCAACCAAATTAACGCCTATACTCCTCACCCTGGGGGAAGTTCCGGTAGTCCGGTGGAGGCTGAAATTTTGGATCGTTTGGATACGAATGAATGTCCCTATGATTTACCAGAAGCGTTAAAACAAAAGCTGGCGTGGACGTATCAACATGAAATTGAAACGAATCGTTATCCTGATGGCAGTCATTTCCCGTTAAAACTAGCGATCGCAAGCTATATTAATGAAATCATTTCTAATTCGGAAGCCTATGTTAATCCTGAGCAAATTTCTGTAGGGAATGGGTCGGATGAATTAATTCGCTCCATCTTAATTGCCACTTCTTTAGGGGGAGAAGGGTCAATTTTAGTGGCTAATCCCACCTTTTCCATGTATGGAATTATTGCTCAAACTTTAGGGATTCCAGTTGTGAACGTGGGACGGGATGAAGACACATTTGAAATGGATTTAAAAGCCGCTAAAACTACAATTGAAACCACACAAAATTCTCCCATTCGAGTTGTATTTGTGGTGCATCCTAATTCCCCAACGGCTAATGCTTTAACAGAAGATGAATTAGACTGGTTAAGAAGCTTACCCAAAGATATTTTAGTGGTTATTGATGAAGCTTATTTTGAGTTTAGTCAAACCAGTGTTGTCGAGGAGTTAAAACAGCATCCCAATTGGGTGATTTTACGCACCTTTTCTAAAGCTTTTCGCTTGGCTTCATTACGCGCTGGATATGCGATCGCTCATCCTGAATTGATCACTGCATTAGAAAAAGTTCGTCTTCCCTATAATCTCCCCAGTTTCACACAAACCGCAGCGTTATTAGCTTTAAATCACCGTCAAGAGTTACTCGCCGTTATTCCTGAAATATTGGGAGAACGCACTCGTTTAATTAATACTTTAGCTCAAAATAAACAGTTAAAGCTTTGGCGAAGTGATGCTAATTTTATTTATATTAGACTCACTGATGAACGCAATTCTGAACCTGCATTAAACGAGATCATGCAACAATTAAAAACCAAAGGAACATTAGTCCGTCACACTGGAGGAGGACTGCGAATTACCATTGGTCGTCCTGATGAAAATCAACGCACCATTGAACGGTTATTTTCTATTTTATAGGGACAAGGGAACAACAGGAAGTTATGATGCAACGCTATTTTAAAATTTTAACCTTATTTTGGGAAACTGCGATTTCGGCAGAACTAGAATATCGGGTAAATTTTTTGATTTCTGCTATCACTAGCTTAGGGAGTTTAATTGGCAGTATGTTTAGCCTGTTTCTATTTTATAGAACCGGGTATAGTTTTGAAGGATGGAGTTGGGAAGAAGCCTTAATTGTTCTGGGGATTTTTACAATTTTACAAGGAATTTCTACAACAATATTAGTTCCCAATTTAAACAGAATTGTTACCCATGTTCAAGATGGAACCTTAGATTTTGTCTTACTTAAACCCCTCAGTAGTCAATTTTGGCTATCCACCCGGATGATTTCTCCTTGGGGAACCCCAGATTTAATTTTTGGTTGTTCAATTGTTGTCTATGAAGGTAATAAACTCGGCTTAACTGGAAGAGATTATCTCGATAGTTTATTGCCTTTATCCTTTGGCATTATGAGTTTATACAGTATATGGTTTATCTTAGGAGCAACCAGTATTTGGTTTGTTAAAATTTATAATGTCACCGAGGTATTACGGGGATTATTAGAAGCCGGACGATATCCAATGGTGGCTTATCCCATGGCTTATCGTTTCTTTTTTACCTTTATTGTTCCCGTCGCATTTTTAACAACAATTCCCGCCGAATCTATTTTAGGACGAACGCAAATCTCCTGGGTGATGGGTTCAGGATTATTAGCTTTAGGGCTATTAATATTTTCGGCAAAGTTTTGGGAATTTGCTTTAAAATACTATACCAGCGCATCAAGTTAATTTCCAATTATAACCCCGCTTTATTATCCAATAATTCCAACTAAATTGGCAACTGTAAACAATAATTCATGGGATTCTACAGGTTTTGCCAAATGAGCGTGAAATCCTGCCGAAAATGCTGCTGTGCGGTCTTCAGCTTTGGCATAAGCCGTCAACGCTAAAGCCGGAATTTGACCTCCTTCTTCTGGGGGTAATAAACGAATTCGACGTAATAAAGAATAACCGTCTCCTTGAGGCATTCCAATATCACTCACTAAGATATGAAATGGAGATGTACTACTGTTGTCTTTTAATAAATTAAATGCTTCTTCAGCACTACCTGCCGTCACCACATTTGCCCCACAATTTTGTAAAATATGAGCCACTAAATCACGAGCATCAACTTCATCATCAACGACTAACACTCGTATTCCTTTTAATTTAAAACAACTTTCTAGGAGCAAATCATTGTCACTGAGAAAATCTTGAAAATCATCATTTTCTTCTAATAACTCTGATGTCATAAAAGGTAACTTGACCGTAAAGGTTGTACCCTGTCCTAACCCAGGACTATCAACGCTAACAGTTCCCCCATGCAGTTCAACTAAATGACGCACAATGGCTAATCCTAATCCTAATCCCCCTTGTTTGCGAGTAATAGAACCATCAGCTTGTCGAAAACGCTCAAATACAAAAGGTAAAAAATCTGGACTAATTCCTTGTCCTGTATCACTCACTTGAATTTCTCCATATTCTACCTTTTCAACTCCTTCCGAAAACGACCCATTCCGTTGAGTTAGAGAATCTAAACGAGAACCGGAATTTTCCTCTTGAAACTTACCAAGTCGCACTTCAATTTTTCCGCCTTCTGAGCTAAATTTCACTGCATTTGTGAGTAGATTCCAAATCACCTGCTGTAAACGATTGCTATCCCCCATCACAATCCCAATATTAGATTGAAGAGAAACATGAATCTTAATATTTTTTGCCTCCGCCGCCGGACGTACTGTGTCAATGGCAGCTTCAATAATTGGAATTAAAGAAGTTGGAGCCAGACTTAAATGTAATTTGCCACTCATAATTCGAGAGACATCTAATAAATCCTCAATGAGTTGAGCTAAAGAACGGGTATTGCGGTTAATTGTTTCTGTAGCTCGATTAAAAGTTTCTGCATCTAAATGTTTCGACATTAATAGTTGTGTCCATCCCAACATGGCATTCAACGGTGTTCGTAATTCATGGGAAAGTGTTGCTAAAAATTCATCTTTGAGACGGTTTGCTTCCGCTAACTCTTCCGCACGGGTGCGGAGTTGAGCTTCTAATTGTTTACGGTTGGTAATATCGCGTAAAGCCGTTACTTGAACTTGACGTCCTTTATAAACATGGGGACGACCGATAATTTCTAAATTAAATTTTATCCCATCTTTTTTTAAGCCAAAAGCCTCAACTGGAGCTTCTAAATTCTTCCGCAAATTGTGTAAAATTAAAGCGTGACTATCAGGAGTAACAAAATCTAAAAAAGACGCTCCAATCATGTTTTCTAAACAGCAATCAAACATAATAGCTGCCCCTTGATTAGCCTCTAAAATCATCCCATTTTCATGAATAATAATTCCATCAAACGTCGTTTCAATTAACGTTCTAAACCGAGCTTCACTTTCTTGTAATTCTTCTTCTGCGTGTTTTCGTTCTGTAATATCTTCATAGATAAAAACCACTTCCCGAATTTGACCAATTTCATCCCGCACCGGATAAATATAAGCTTGTATCCAACGTTGAGCATAGCTATAACGAGATAATCCTGGGAAGGTTTCATGGGGATCATACAAAATCGGAGGAATGGTCACCGATTCCCCAGCAAATCCCCGTTTAATATAAGAGATAATTTCTTTTTCAATGAATTGTTTATCGTTAAAAAGATTGTAATCTTTGATATTTTCTCCTTTAATTCCCCACAAATCTTCCCAGGCCCGGTTGACACGCTGAACAGAGCCATCTACCGATAAAATTAAAATACTCAAAGGAGATTGTTCAACCATCGTTCGATATTGCACTTCTGAACGACGTAATAAAGCTTCCGCTTGACGGCTTTCTGTGCGGTCAATCGCCACCCCCCCGACTAACGGCTGTCCGTAAGCATCCCAAATCGGAAATTGATAAACTAAAAATTCTCCCATAGTGCCATCCCGTCTAGGGACAGACTTAATCACTTCTAAAACACGGTTTTCTGAAGCAACAATAGAAATACAATCGAGGAATTCTGAAGCTAAGTGGGAAGGAAATAGATCAACAACTGTTGTTCCTAAAGCTTCCTTGAAAACATTAAAGGTTTGAGTATAGCTTTTACTAAAATATAACATTCGACCTTGGCGATCGCAAATCCAAGCGCTGGCTGGACTATAATCCATAAAAGCTTGAAATCGGGCTTCACTATCTCGCAACGCTTTTTCGGATTTTCTTAATTCTGTTGCCGTTTTTTCAGCAATGCGTCGGGCTTGAATTTGCGATCGCATTAATCCAAATAAAATAATACCGACTAAACTCCCTGACAAGGCAATATAGGGAGCAATCAAACGTTGAGAATTAAAATCCAGTTCCGGGCGAGACGTATATTTAATTGTCCAAGTTTGTCCAGCAATCGAAATCATTTTCCGTCGCTCAAATCGAGGCTTGAATCCAAAGGGATGCTGCTGAGAATTAGAATCATACAAAAGATGGGCTGGGGTAATCGCTAAACCATCATAAATTTCAAAATCAATCAAAGACTCTCGATTACTCCCGAAAAGTCCTTGCATCAAATCTCCCATCCGAAATGGACTATAGATAAATCCCCGTAATTTCTGCCGTCTTTCTGCTACCGTTGGCGGAATAGAATTGCCTTGATAAATGGGAAAATAGATTAAAAAACCCGCTTGTTTTTTCTGGTCAATTTCTTGGCGAAGAATGACTCGACCGGATGCGATGGGTAGACCCGCATCACGAGCACGTTCCATCGCCTTACGACGCACAGGTTCGCTAAACATATCAAAACCAATAGCGGCTTGGTTGCGTTGATCTAAGGGTTCTAGGTAGATAATGGCATAATATTCCGGGCGAGGATAATCAGGATGAGGCGTAAAGTTGGACATCCCTTCCTGTCGCATTCGGTCAATTAATTGATCTTTTTCCGAGGGCGAAAACCGAATACTAAATCCAATCCCTTGAATACCCGGATATTCTTCACGCAGTTGTAACCGTTCCATGTAGGCGCGAAACGTTTCTCGATCTACAGTCTCTTGAGCCGCAAATAATCCACTTCCCGCCCGCAGTAAGGCAATATAGGTTTTAACATGATCTCGGATTAAATTTTCTGTGCGTTGGATAGAAGAGTCAAATCGCAACCGATCTTGAGTACGCGCCGTAGATTCCACATAATAGGTTGCCAGTGCCGTCAGCAGCAATGTGCTTAACAGAACGAGATAAGGAACAATCTGCCGATTGGGTGACAAGAACTTATAGAGCCATTTACGCTTCATAGAGGCATAATCGAACGTCTGATGATTAGGAACGCAGGTAGACAATAAGTGATCTGGGCTACTTCAATTATTACTCTTTCTGAGCGGATCAGACTTACATCGCCTATTTTGATTGTGATGCAGGCTTGACTCTAATGTCACATTCATTTAACAAATACTTAGATTTTCTATCCGTAGACAGACTGATCTCATACCCTTTTCAATTTCTGAAGGGAACAAGGAACAGAGATAATACTTCTGGCTGTTTCATGTCAGTTGTAAATGATTACAATCTATTTGGGATTGCTATAGGTGCTGATTTTTAAAGGCTAATTTTGTTTTTTATTATTCTCTATTTCGTTTTTTAATCACTAACTTCCTCTAATAAATACCCCAGTGCTTCTATTTCTTAAAAAAAAGTGTAGGGGGGAATCAAAGCTCAGATTGATGGGAACTTCGATTTTATCTACTTCCGCCCCTACTTACAAACCCGCTACCACATCTTTCAACAGGGATGCTACCGGATTGAGTCTACATCTGGCTCCTCTGAGTCACTTAAGGAGATTAAGTTCTAACCTAGAAATTCCTTAAGTGCATAGGACACATCTCTCTGCTACTGTGCGCCTATTATCTCAATGAAACTAGAGGCTTGAAAATCCATAAAGTTAACAAGTTGCATCTGTAAAATTACTGATCCTTGTACATTGGGAGCAAAGACACATATTTTGTGTATTTTGTCAATATACACAAATGGGTGTTTTTGTAGACAAAATTCAGAAGATGATACAAAAAATGTAGCCAATATTTTCAAAATTGTATTCAAAAAGTAATGCTGTAACTCTCCATCCCCAAAATTTCCTGAATCTGTAGGCCAGCCGAAGGAAAGATCCGGTTAAAGATTCCTCTGAAGCGTTTAGCTTTCTTCTGCTATGAGAGTTCATCCTCGATTCATTGCTCTACTCGGTGTTCTGTGTTTACTTCCGGCTGAACCCCTCTATGCCTTTCCCCTCCAAGCAAACAACAATTCAGTTCCTGTTGCTCAGTTTGTGAATCCCTCTAATCCTTTGACTTCTGACTTTCCAATATCCCTTGCAGCTTTGGTCAAACAAAAAGCTATGGAACTTACTGGTGTTCCTGCATCGAGTGTCACCCTTCTCAATGCAGAACGTCGCATCTGGCCTAATGGCTGTTTAGGTCTTTCCTTTCCCGACATCGCCTGTTCCCAAAGCCAAGTCGAAGGCTGGTTAGTCACCGTTAAGAGTGGCGAAAAAGGTTTACTATTTCGCACGAATAACCGAGGGAATACAATTTATCTGGAAAATGGTTTGAGTGTTTTACCTGTTTCTGTAAAAGAAGCCGTATTAAAAGCGGCACAGTCCCAGTCAGGAATTCCCCGGAATCAACTTCAAATTATTCAAGCCAATTCTCGTCTTTGGGATGGATGTTTAGGCGTTCATCAACCTGATCAAATGTGTCCTCAAATTGCAATTTTCGGTTGGCAAATCACCGTCAGAGGTAGGGGTCAACGTTGGATTTACCATACAAATCAGGATGGATTTCAAGTCCGACTTTATAGCACCACGGCTCAAGGAAATAGCAATATTGGAACCCTGCAACCGATTCCCTTTAGTCCCACTGAAGTCTCTCCTTCCTTACCCAGAGGTGCTGTATTTCAGACCATTTCTTCTGGGGGAATTACGGGAGGTTTGTCTAAAGTAACGTTGTGGTCAGATGGATGGATTACTTCCCAACAATTAAACGGAGGTCAACCTTCTATCATTAAACGGAATTGGATTCCACCCCAAGAAGTTCAGGCTTTCCAAAGACTGCTGACTACACAACCGTTCACTCAATATGATCGTCTCAGTTTTCCCGCGCCTTCAGGAGCCGCTGATTTCATCACCGTAACCTTAGTGGGACAAGCCACCGTAACCCGCTATGCCGATTTAAACGTTCAATTTCTCCCCCAACCCTTACGCACTATTATTACCGCTTGGGAACAGATTCAAAACTGAAGGTAAATGATTGATAGTTTCTTTCCCCAAACGTCTTTCAATTCTTAACGGTTTATTTACAAAACTTTGCACAACTGTTAAAGTATTTGTCATTTTCGTAACAAAATTTCGATAAGGGATAAAGTGGAATTAAAAAAGAAATAGAAAAGTTTGGGGAGGAAAACCTACAATGTTTATCAATCTTTACTGGAGGAAACCCCTTTCTCATCCACACCTAGAAAAACCGACCCTAGAAACGCCGATTTTGACCCAGACCCAAAGCAAAAGCCTCGCCAAAAAAGGACAATTAGTGGCGCGTTGGGTAAAGGATGAAAATTCTCGGCTTTCTTGCCAATGGGTGAATGAGTAGTTTTATCGTCCAAAAACATTCAACAATTTATGCAAGTTCACAGTATTAACCGATCAGGACACCATGCTTCTGATCGGTTTAAACATTTTTAGAGTTTCATTTCTTTCAAGCTGCTGCGGGGATTAAACGTCCGAGTCGCGCGAATTTTTTCATAATATTCTCGTTCATTGGGATTAAGTTCTTTAGGGGGAACTACAACAATTTTAACTAATTGATCCGTGCGTCCTCCTCCCTTGGGTTTTGGCCATCCTTTGCCTCGCAATCGCAAGGACTGTCCTGAACGAATTCCCGGTGGAATATTCATCGTTACCATCCCATCGGGTGTAGGAACTTCAACAGAGGTTCCTAAAACCACTTCATCCGGGGTTAAAGGCAGTTCACAAACCAAATTTTCCCCGTCAAATTGGAAAAAAGGATGGGGTTGCAGTTCCACTTTCAGGTATAAATCCCCCCGTTGTTGGGTGTAGGGATCGAGTTGACCTTGACCACGAACTCTAATTTTACTCCCCGGTTTTACTCCCGCCGGAATCGTGACTTCCCCGGTTCCATAGCGTTTTTGGGTTCCATGAAAGGCTTCACTGAGAGAGAGCGTGACAATCGCTTCCGAATCGGCGATGGCAGAAGTGTTGCGGCTATTAAATCCAGAGGAAAAATCATTATAAGCACCCCCTCCAAATCCCGAAGGATTTCCGGGTTGGGTACGATAGGAATAACTGCGACTGCTACTTGCTCCAGGTCTTGGCCCTCCACCCGCACGGCCTAAAAGAGCATTAATAAATTCATCAAAACTGTTAAATTGGCTAAAGTCAAATCCGCTAAAATCTACGTTGGAACCTGCCCCACCGGGCCATCCGGCACTTCCGGCTTGATTCCAATATTGACCAAATTGATCGTATTTTCCCCGTTTATCAGTGTCGGACAAAACTTCATAGGCTTCGTTCACTTCTTTAAAACGGGCTTCGGCTTGTTTATTCCCTGGATTCATATCCGGGTGATATTTCCGGGCAAGTTTACGGTAGGCTTTTTTAATATCATCAGCCGTTGCCACTTTCTCCAATCCTAAAATCGCGTAGTAGTCTTTATAGTCAGTCCCAGGCATTCTTCCCCTCTCCTCAATACAGTGATCCTGAAGCCAGTTGTTTTTTGATTAATATTCTTTAATATAGTTCAGCAGATTAATTTCCTAAGCTGCTCCTGATCTCAATTTAGGGGTTTAATCAGGCTGGATTTCCCGACGCTCAACATCCCCTATCTCAGTGCTGCTTAATCTTTACTTACAAGGTATCAAGGTTTTTAAGGCAATTGGGTTCGGTTGTTGCTGATGGAATCAGCGCAATGTCCGAACTTTACGAAATCAGGATCTCAACGGAAACATCACCCAAGATCGCCAGGAATCGGTAGGATCAGTAGAGATAGAGTTCTGAAAAAACTCGGTAATTCATACCGTTACCAGGAGAATCGTTCATGAGTCTGGTTATACTCCAGAATGGATTAGATAATATATCCTTTGCCCTTTTATTTGCCACCCTGTTATTGTATTGGGTGGGGGCTGCATTTCCTAATATTCCTTATCTCTGGGCGTTGGGAACCGCAGGAATGGCGATCGCTAATCTTTCGATTGCAGCCCTATTGGGAGCGAGATGGATTGAGGCAGGTTACTTTCCTATTAGTAATTTATATGAATCGCTATTTTTCCTAACGTGGGGTATTACAACGATTCATCTGATTGCTGAAAATATGAGTCGTAGCCGTTTAGTGGGAGTTGTAACTTCTCCTGTGGCGATGGCAATTGTAGCCTTTGCAGCTTTAAAATTACCGCCCCAAATGCGCGTGGCTGAACCGTTAGTACCCGCTTTAAAATCTAACTGGTTAATGATGCACGTCAGCGTCATGATGTTAAGTTATGCCACCTTAATGGTCGGTTCTTTGTTAGCGATCGCCTTTTTAATTCTGACACGGGGACAGGAAGTTGAATTAAGTGGTAGTTCTCTCGGAACCCGCATTTCTCGAAATCATCAGAAACCGGTTACTAATTTAGTCACCTATTCTCTGTCCACGGTTACAGACTCCAACCCCCAAGGGTTAACAACGAATGGAAATAGTACAACGGCTGTCTTAGAAGCGGTTAAACTCACAGATAATCTTCTCTCTGTTCAACCTCTGTCTCCACAGCGATTAACGTTAGTGGAAACGATTGATAATATCAGTTATCGGATTATTGGATTAGGATTTCCGCTTTTAACCATTGGGATTATCGCTGGGGCTGTTTGGGCGAATGAAGCTTGGGGTTCCTATTGGAGTTGGGATCCCAAAGAAACCTGGGCGTTAATTACTTGGTTAGTGTTCGCCGCTTATTTACACGCACGCATTACTCGCGGTTGGCAAGGACGGAAACCTGCTATTTTAGCAGCCACAGGATTCGTCGTGGTGTGGGTGTGCTATTTAGGAGTTAATCTATTAGGAAAAGGGTTACATTCCTACGGTTGGTTCTTCTAAATGAATTTGAACCCTTTTGAGGGTAATTCCCTTGCACAAAAGACAATTTACAGGACACAGAAATGAGCGATTCAACTTATATTCTCAATGATGATGATGTGATTAATACCAGTGAAAGTGCCTTGATGTTTCAATGCACATTTAAAGCTAGTGAATTTTTGTCTATTATGGAATCTAAGTTAGAGGAGGAAAATTTATTTAAGGAAGGGATCGAGTGTCAACTGCTACGTCCTGGTAAATCTTGGCAAACCGGGAAGTTTCGGATTCGTTTAGAATTTTGCCCCGATGAACCCGATGCAGAACCTAAAGGTATTCCCACGTCGGAATTTACTTCCCCCCCAACAACTCCTGCTGTTCCATCTGACTCTGATTCGGATATTCCTCCTTTTGTTCCTCGACCCACTAAGAGTGTAGGAATGTGGAGTTAAGGATTAGAGTTATTCCTCTCAAATTTGCCGAATTTTATCAAGGCTCATGATTCAAAGTTCAAGAAATTGGATTTTGAATTTTGAGCTTTAACTTTTGAGGTGAAAACACCGAACACCTATCTCCTGGCTTCTGTAGAGATAGGATTAATTCTCCCAGTTTTTTAAAAGAGTCTTCTATAATGGAACCAACATAAAGTAGTGATAGATGGGATTTCCTTGTCTTCTGATCTGACAGAAGATTTTGACGATGGGGAAAACTGCAAGCGAACTGTTCAAATTTAGATCGTCAACTGGAGGATATAACCATGAATCCACAGAATTCGACGTTTTTTCCGATTACAGAAACCACTGTAGCGGGAGATGACGCAATTGCTGCATTATTTAAACGCATGGCGCGTTATCCTTTACTCAAACCCAATGAAGAAATAGAACTCGGTCGTCATATTCAAACCCTGGTTAAAATTGAAGAATTACAAACTCGACTGACCCTGGAATTAGGGTACTTACCTACTCCCGTAGAACTCGCCACGTTTCTAGGCATTACGGAAACAGAACTCAAACATCAACTAAAATTAGGAACGGCGGCTAAAAGTCGGATGATTAGTTCTAATTTACGGTTAGTGGTTTCTATTGCTAAACGTTATATTAATCGAGGGGTTCCGTTTTTAGATTTAATTCAAGAAGGGGCTTTAGGACTCAACCGCGCTACGGAGAAATTTGATCCAGATAAAGGATATAAATTTTCTACCTATGCTTATTGGTGGATTCGTCAAGGGATTACCCGAACCATTGCTAATCAAGGACGCACCATTCGATTACCCGTTCATGTTGTTGAACAATTGAATAAACTCAAGATAGCTTACCGAGATTTAAAGCGATCGCTTCAACGAAAACCTACGGAAGAAGAATTAGCAGAAGCTGTTGCGATTACCCCCCAACAAATTCGCATTCTTGAACAAGTTCATCGGAAATCTCTATCATTAAATCACCGAATTGGGACGGAAGAGAACTCGGAATTAATGGATATTTTAGAAGATCAAGAAACTCAAACCCCTGAAGCTCAAATGAATGAAATGATGATGCGTCAGGATTTATTGGAAGTTTTAGGAACGGTTTTAACGGAACGGGAAAAAGATGTTTTAGCTTTGCGATTTGGATTAACCACCGGAGTTCCTTACACCTTAGAAGAAGTGAGTGGTCTTTATGATCTTTCACGGGAACGAGTGCGACAAATTCAAGCCAGAGCCATGCGAAAGTTACGTCGTCCTCATATTGCAGAACGGTTAAAAGGTTGGATTAAATAATTTTTTCCGGTAGGATTGATTTGAATTGTTGTATACTGACAAAAATCTAACACGTTAGAAAAAATTTGATTGTCATTATCAACTGTTCAAAATCGGATATGTCAAAATCAGCAATTTTAAGACCAGCAACCCTTGAGGATATTCCTGTTTTATTCCAACTGATTCAAGCCTTAGCGGAATACGAAAACCTATCCCATGAAGTGAGTGGAAGTGCGGAAAACTTAAAACAACATTTATTGGGTTCTCCATCCTATATAGAAGCAATTTTAGCTGAAGTTAAAGGAAAAGCCGTTGGTTTTGCCTTATTTTTTCATAACTATTCTACGTTTTTAACCCAACCTGGAATTTATTTAGAAGATTTATTTGTCCTTCCTGAATATCGTCGTCAAGGGATTGGTAAAGCCTTAATCACTCATGTAGCAGAATTAGCAGTATCCAGAGGGTGTGGACGTTTAGAATGGTCTGTTTTAGATTGGAATCAACCCGCTATTGATTTTTATGAAAAAATAGGCGCGAAAATTTTCCCCGACTGGCGCATTTGTCGGGTCACTGGAGCTTCTTTAGCAGCATTGGGAAACCCAAAATAATCTGTCCTTTTTACTTTTTTGAGCCTTGTGCTTGAATGTTGATAAAATAAAAGCCATTCATGGGTATTGAGTCAGGAGAAAATTTACAATGACCATTTGGGTAAATGAACAACTTGATCCGATGGGAATCGTCTATTCTTGTATTGCTTGTTGTGATGAGAAGCAAGCTCAAGATTGCCATCAGTCCTTTCAAAGAAACTTAACAGAAATCCAAAAACAACAAGGTTGGGTTGCTATTCTGAGAACCGTTGAATCTTGGGATGATGTTCCTGTCAGTGCCTTAAAATTAAATTAAGTTTGTATGAGTCAAATCACTGGCTAGGCATGATTGAGATCACAGTATAACATCCTAAGAATCACAATTGTTATTGAGGTTTAATCACGTCTTTGAAGCCCAAACTCTGAAATAATAGCTGTAAAGATTAAAAGTTCAAACCCCCTTATTTAATAGTTCTCATCGAATTACAGGCTAAAACTCTACAGAATTATCTCTAAATCTGTGGAGTTTTCCAAATTCTCGATTCTCCATCATCACATCAATTCAGTTATCCCAACTAACCGGATCATGGAACCACCTATTTGTTTAATTGAGTCCGCACTCAGCGAATTGTTCGTTAAAGTTAATGAAACAGGTCAGATCACATTAGCTGATCGCTATGGGTTATTGGCTGCAATTTTTGATGAGAGTTTAACGGAAGAGGAATTGCGATCGCTCAGTCGAATTTATCGGTCTATTGCACGCAAACAAATTGAAGTGGTGGATGAAATTTCTAGCCTTCAAGAGTAAATTGTGATTCAATCTCTGTAAGTTCATTTGCCAACACCCTATTTCCCTTGAACAATCAATACCGCACAGGGGGCATGATGGACAACATGATAACTCACACTCCCTAAAAGTGTTTCCATAACCGCACTTTTTCCACGTCTTCCCATGACGATAATATCAGCATTCCAATTTTTAGCGACCTGACAAATCAAACGTCCTGCATTCCCTTCTTTCCAATCCCATTCGGCTTGAATTCCTGCTTCAATGGCACGGTTTTCTAACCCAGTTAACCATAACCGCACTTTTTCTAAATCTTGTTCTAACTTCTCTTGAACAAATTTATAATGGTGAACAATCTTTTCAACTTGCACACTGGTATAAGTATAACTTTCCGGTTCGTCCAAAGACAAACGGTGAAAAATCATCAACTGTCCCGATGATTTCCGCGCTAATTCTAACGCAGTTTCAAATACCATTTTACTTTGTACTGACTGGTCAATGGCAACTAAAATTCGTTGATAATTCATACACCGTTATTTTGCCTTGGCACCACCTCTTTGAATTCATTTTAACCTAAAAAGTAAACAATTAGAAACCGGGTTTATCGCCAGAATGTTAGCTCCAACGAAGAACTACTTTAGAAACCCGGTTTCTAACTTATTGAATTAACTTTGAGTTACAACTTCTTTTTCTTTGGCTAAGAATTTTTCTAATTCTGTTAACGCATCTGCATCAACTTTCGTTTGCATCGGACAGAATTTAGGGCCACACATCGAACAGAATTCAGCCGTTTTGTAGATATCCGCCGGAAGGGTTTCGTCATGATATTCCTTCGCCCGTTCTGGGTCTAAGGATAACTCAAATTGACGATTCCAATCAAAGTTATATCGCGCTGTGGATAACTCATCATCCCGGTCACGGGCTCCAATGCGATGACGGGCAATATCCGCAGCATGGGCAGCAATTTTATAAGCAATTAACCCGTTTCTGACGTCTTCGGCATTGGGTAAACCGAGGTGTTCTTTTGGCGTGACATAACATAACATTGCAGTTCCGTGCCAACCTGCGATCGCCGCCCCAATAGCTGAGGTGATATGATCATAACCGGGGGCAATATCGGTTACTAACGGCCCTAAAACATAGAAGGGTGCTTCTGAACACTCCTCCATTTGTTTTTTAACATTAAATTCAATTTGATCCATCGGAACGTGACCGGGGCCTTCTACCATCACTTGTACATCATGTTCCCAAGCGCGGCGAGTTAATTGTCCGAGGGTTTTGAGTTCTGAAAGTTGAGCATCATCGGAGGCGTCATGGGTACAACCCGGACGTAGAGAGTCTCCTAAACTAAAGGAAACATCGTATTTTTTGAAGATTTCAATAATATCGTCAAAGTGGGTATAAAGGGGATTTTGTTTATGATGATGGAGCATCCAACGAGCAATAATTCCGCCACCACGAGACACAATTCCGGTAATTCGACTTCTGACTAACGGCAGATATTCAATTAATAATCCCGCATGAATCGTCATATAATCCACACCTTGTTGGGCGTGTTTTTCAATCACATGGAGAAAATCATCGGGGGTGAGATTTTCAATTTTACCGTGAACACTTTCTAAAACTTGATAAATGGGAACTGTACCAATGGGAACTGGAGAAGCCTTAATAATTGCCGTCCGAATTTCATCTAAATTACCGCCTCCAGTGGATAAATCCATCACGGTATCGGCACCATATTTAACGGCTAAATTCAGTTTAGCAACTTCTTCATCTAAATTAGAAGAATTAGGAGAGGCGCCAATATTAGCATTAACTTTACATTTAGAGGCAATTCCTATCGCCATCGGTTCCAAATTGGGATGATTAATATTAGCAGGAATAATCATCCGTCCCCGTGCGACTTCTTCCCGAATTAACTCAGCCGGAAGGTTTTCCCGTTGAGCAACATAGTTCATTTCTTCCGTAATAACCCCTTGACGGGCGTAGTGCATTTGAGAAACGTTGCTCTGTCCATGCCGTTTGGCAATCCATTCTGTCCGCATCTTGAATTTCCTCTTATTAACAGCTTCCCTCCGCCGGTACTAACCGGACTCAGGTTCCAAGGGTGTCTTTTCTCAGCCTGAACCTAGCAGGCACCCCTAGCTTATTAGCTGAAAATGGTATCACAATTTTTGTTAAATGAGTACAATTTAATTAAATCTTTGGAAAATTAGGAATATTTAGGGCGTAATTATACTCATTTAATTCAATCCTAATACATCTTCATAAATTTCTGAGACAGAACAACTAAAATTAATACTTTCTAATTGAAGAGTTTCCTGGGGTTTATAGGTAAACAATTCCCATCGTCCGTCTGAATTTCGTCTAAAACATTCAATATTAATTTTATTTTGGCTAATCAATACATATTCTTGTAAGGTTTCAATCTGTCGATAGTCGGCAAATTTATCACCTCGGTTAAAGGCTTCAGTTGAGGCAGATAATACTTCAATAATTAAACTCGGATATTGTTTAAAATAACCATTATTTCTGTCGCGGGAGTCACAAGTTACCATAATATCAGGATAATAATAAACGTCTGCGGTTTTGTCGGTTATCAAATTAAATGTCGCATTTACCACATTAATGTCGCTTTGAGAAACAGGACTAAAACCCTTTATTGATAAGCATTATAGCATTTTTTTGAGTAAAAGACCCTTCGCTTCAGATTCACACATTATGTGTCGCTCTTTGAGAATTTAACAATTTAGTTGTCGTTTCTTAGAAAAATGCCAATTTTGAGTAGTTTTCTACTTTCCACAAAATAGATGTCGTTTTCTATAATATTGATTAGGTAATCAATTTGATGCAAGGGTCAACTTCTCTGATTCAACTTTAGCCTTGGCCCTATGTTCTGCTCAGATAGATTCTCCTGATGGCTCTCCTCAATAAATAGTGTAAAATGTAGCGTAAGCTACGTTTTACACTCCGACTGAATATGGACTTTCAACTAGAGCGTTTGCTCAACCTCCCGAATATTACGGTGTTCACTTGTCAAGAACAAGAAGGTTTTATTGTTCTTAAATTAGACTTATTAAACGAGGGAATTACTTGTCCACATTGTCAAAATTATACCGATCATATTCATCAAACTCGCTCGATGTTAATCCGAGATCTATCTATTTGTGGGCAGGGAGTTTATCTGCATCTACCCCGTCGCCAATTTTATTGTGCTGGATGTAAAAAATATCCAACAGAACCCTTAGAATTTGTAGAGAAAAGGAGGAATTACACCATTCGTTATAATGAGAGCCAAGGTCAAAGAGGTTTCTGTGGATATGTGGGGAGGATTTAAAAAAGTGATTCGGGAAGTTTTTCCTAATGCTTTAATTGTCATTGACCGATTTCATGTGATGAAGTTAGTCAACAGTTCTCTGAATCAACTTCGACTTAAATTAGAACTAAAAGGCTTAAAAAATCGGTGCTTACTGCTGAAAAATTATGTCGATTTAACCCCCGAAGAGAGAAGGGATCTGAAACTGTTGTTAAAGGCCTCCCCCTGTTTGAGTATCGCTTATGAATTAAAAGAGGAACTCCGAGATATTTATGAAAGCAGTACAACGGTTCTTATGGGAATGAGAAGATTAAAGAAATGGCTCAATTCGGCTCTTATTGTTTTTGGAAAAACCGCCCAAACTCTTAAACACCATCTTCCCGATATTTGCCATTATTTTATTAATCGAACAACCAGTGGAGTTATGGAGGGATTAAACAACCGGATCAAATTAATTCTTCGTCAAAGCTATGGCTTCAAAAATTTTGAGATGATGCGCCAAAAGCTACTAGCCTGTCTTTTTATATAAGCCTTACTTATAACCCTAAGTATAGGAGAGCCATTAAGTTAAACGACATTAATTTGTTAATCAGCCTGTTGAACGACAATCAAGTGTGAAAAACGACACTAATTTGTGAAAAACGACAAATAATGTGATAAACGACATTAACCAAAACTTGACGATTGCCAAAATATTGTCTACTATAGTAATAGTGCAAGGGGCATTACTGGTTTCGACAGGGTAAGGAAAGCTACCAAGTGATGCAGGCCGAGAGTGAGTCACCTCTCGTAAATCCAGGCTCAAACAAAATGTAACTGCGAACAATATCGTTCCTTTTGCTCGTAAATCAGCCGCTGTTGCTGCCTAAACACCTCTTGTAGGTTCGAGCGTCTATCGTTTGACTCCGTTAAGGACAATAGACCAACCCCCAACGGATGCTCTAACTTCGTTCCTCTGGTTGAGAGTTAGCTAAGATTTAACCAGTGCATCCCACCCTTCGGGATAATGAAGGGTTCCCGCCTTGAGGATCAGAAAGGCTAAGTCTGTGAATGAGCAAGGAGTAAATACTTGTTCTGGACATGGGTTCGATTCCCATATGCTCCATTCCCTTACACCCTAAAAAACCACTTCGGAACTAACCGAGGTGGTTTTTTATTGAGGTTATATTAATTCTGGGTGGAAACGGAAGAAATCGTTTGATTTTGTTGATAACGGATAGCGAGTTCAGACGCATGGGACAGGAATTGACGCACCAAAACTTCCTTCCCGGAGTGGGGAACATGGGAATGATCCCAAAACGGTAACTGGGGTAAAGTTACACCGAGTATTAAAGTCATCAGCGCTAGAAGACCATATTGGAAGATAGGTCGGCTGAATTGTCCTTTAGGATTGAAAGACACCATAGGAGTTGAAAACCAATCTAAACAAAAATCTCCCTCTCAGTTCGCACTGCGGGAGATAAATTCAGGGTGCATCTACTTAATGATTGAAGTATAACACATAAAATGAGGGGTGTCACCCCCTATTGTAAAAACCCCTTGTTTTGCAGGAAATTTCACTGCAATTAACGCTGACAACGGCATTCTGATGGGGTTTCAGAGGTTAAAGAGTCCTGACGCAGTTTAACTAATGTGGCTAAATTGGGCCGTCCCGTTAACTTTAGTCGCCAGTCAGCCCAAATTTCATAGAGTGTATTCATGACTGCGCCAATTAATGGCCAGCGAGTGGGTGCATAAATCCAACCCAGCCCCAAAAGTTGATAAATTTGATAAAATACTTCTAAATTTTGGATGATTGTGCCATCAGGAAGTAAGCCATGAATTCGTCCCATTGCGGCTTCAAAGGAAATCCCACCATGATCTTCAGGACGATAATTAATATCACTAATATTAACAAAGGCAATTAATCCTCGTCCTGCGTCCCGTTTCTGTAAAAAATTTACTTCTCGTAAACATAAGGGACATTCACCATCATAAAGCAATTTAATTTTCCAAGAAGTTGATGTGTTCAAAGAGGGGTTCAGGGTTTCTAGAGTGTGATTCATAAACAACAATAACAATTAAGAGGTAATACTATTGTAGATAAATTTATCAAAAATTACACCAATTTTGACCCCGCTTGGGGAAGAGTCAAGGTAAAGGAGGTTTGACCCAATTGAGGGGGATCTAACGTCAAATCTCCTTGATGGGCGCGGGCAATTTCCCGTGCTAAACTTAATCCTAATCCGATACCTTCAATTTGGCGAGTTCGCGCCGGATCACCTCGATAGAAGCGATCAAATAAACGATCTCGATCTTTAAGGGGAATATCTTTTGAGGTATTACTAACAGTAATGATAACCTTTTTACCCCGTTTATAGCCTTGAATTTTGATCCAACCTTCTGGCAAATTATATTTAATTGCGTTACCAATTAAATTTTGTAAAACTTGGGTTAATAAATCTTGATCTCCTGATACCATTAATTCAGGATTAATTTCGGTTTGAATGATTAAATGGGGGGCTAATAATTCTATATCTTCTATCTGGTCTGCTAACACTGAAGATAAATTGACCGGGGTTTGATACAATCGCATTTGTCCAGCATCAGCTAAGGATAATAATAATAATTTTCGGGTTGTTCCTCCTAAACGTCTAACTTCATCTAAAAGATGACTTAAGGCTTGCTGTGTAGATGATTCTGTTTCTGCTTTTTGTAACATTTGTTCTAATTCTCCTTGAAGAATAGCCAGGGGAGTTTTGAGTTCATGAGCCGCATCCCCACTGAAGCGAGACGCTTGTTTAAAGCTACGTTCTAAACGTTCTAACATTTGATTAAACACTTGAATTAATTCGACAAATTCAATATCTGTTGTGTTGATAGGAACGCGCTGATCTAATCCTTTTACTGTCACTTGCTGGATACTTTTTGTTAATCGTTGAATCGGATGTAATGCACTACTTGATAAAAGCCAAGAAGCACCTACAATCATTAATAACAGGATGGGAATTGACACTAAAAACCCATTTCGGATTGATGCCATTTCCTGATCAATCCCACTTAAACTCACGGCGATTGCTACTTTTTGATGGGGAAACGTCACTAAACCGACACGCCACAATCCCGAAGAAGACCGTCGGGTCATAATTTTAAGTTGAGGAGGAGGGGGAGGAGGGGGGGGAGGGAAATGGGACTCAAAATTATGAGGAGGACGGCGCGGACGACGGGGAGTATGGGGAAAATCAGGGGGACGAGGCCTATCGGGAGTATGGGGAAAATCAGGAGGAGGGGGATCAGAAGACTGGGGAAAATTAGAAATCTGGAGGTTAAGATTTGGCATATTGGGGGAGCGATATTGAGTAAAACCCTCTCTATCAATTAGCCAAAATATGATCGGAGTATCGTTAAAATTATGGGTTAATCGAGTTTCATAAACTTGTAATGAAGGTTGCTCTTGTAGATGATTGGTTTGTAATAATTGATTTTTGAGTTCTGCATCTAAACGTCCTAAATAAGCCTTATATATCAGCCACCAAAATACCACGCTAAAAGCGATTAGAGAAGCTCCGGTAAGGGTTGCTGATAATAGAGCAATACGGACTCGAAAAGAGTGGCGTTTCATGTTCATGGCTCCGGTTTCCGAAAGCGATAACCTACACCGCGCACACTTTCAATACAATCATTTCCTCCAATACAATCAATTTTTTTTCTAATTCGTTGAATACAGACATCGACAACATTTGTATTCGGGTTAAAATCATACCCCCAAACGTGTTCTAAAATTTGGGTTCGAGTTAAGACTCGTCCTGGTGATCGCATCAAATATTCTAATAAATTAAACTCACGGGTGGTGAGTTCAACAATTTGTTGATCACAGGTCACTTCTCTGGTAATTCGATCTAATTTTAGAGGGCCATAAGCAATAATATTTTGGCGTTCTCCGATGCTCCGACGGACAACTGCATGAATTCGCGCGATTAATTCTTCGACAAAGAAAGGTTTAGAAATATAGTCATCTGCACCTAAATTAAGTCCTTCCAGTCGGTCTTCTAATTCATTGCGTGCGGTGAGTAAAATAACCGGAATATTCCGTCCGGCTTTGCGGAGACTTTTGAGAATGGCTAATCCATCTTTTCCGGGGATCATAATATCGAGAACAATCACATCATAGTCATTGTTCATCGCTTCTAAATACCCGTCATCGCCGTTGTCACAATAGTTGACTACAAACCCTTGTTCTTTCAAACCCATTTGTACAAAATTGGCGATTTTGGGTTGATCTTCAATCAACAGGACATTCATAAGTTTGATGAGAATTGGATGAGAATTTGATGAAAGCTTCCTTAATAATAATGGGATTAATCAGTTTATAATATTACAAATTTGTAATCTCCGTGAAAGGAAGCGGTAATTATAGCTTGGCTTAATAGAACTATTCAGGATGAGGGAATTAAGCCATGCAACTATTTCAACTTGAATTTAATCCAGTTTCTTTTGCAGCTTTATTAGGATTTTTAGCGGTTGGTGCTTATATTTTAACATTACTTCCAACCACGTTAAGAATTGTTTTCCCAGCCACGACTAAAACAGGGATTCCTAAATGGTTGTTGAAATATCGGCGTTGGATTGGTCTTTTATCATTTTGTTTAGCGGTTGGTCATGCTTATATTTATATTAAACAAAGAAATTTTGATTGGTTAGATATTAAAACCTATTGGTTCTATTTTCAAGGCACTTCAACGTTAACGATTTTTACGTTATTGGCAATTACTTCTAATGATTGGAGTGTTAAACGCCTCAAGAAAAATTGGAAGAAATTACAACAGTTAACCTATTTAGCAATGTTTTTATTAACCTGGCATATTTGGGCAATTATGGCTCACCATTGGACATATTTAACACCCATTGGCATTGTAGTAATGTTAATCGTTATTATTTTATTTCTCTATCGTCAATGGATTGTTCATCATCAATCTAAAAATCGAGTTTCTGTAAAATCTTAATTGATGTCTTTATTCTACAATCTTCATGGAGTCACATCAGATGTTTGTTAAAGAATTAAATTGGAAAATATCAACGGCTTTAGCGATTACAACCGCAGTCGTGATGGGTGTTCCATTAGCAAAGAATTTCTCAAGATTAAACGCAACATCTCCTGATCTTAAATCGAGTTTATCGTTGTCCTCTATGAAAACCTTAAAAGATCATTCAGGATGGATTTATGCGATTGCAATGACTCCCGATAGTCAAACATTAATTAGTGGAGGTTATGGAGGGTTAATTAAAATTTGGAATTTGCAAACGGGTCAATTACAAAAAACCTTAAACGCTCACGTTGATGCCGTTGAATCTTTAGCCCTGAGTCCTGATGGAAAAATGCTTATTAGTGCGAGTTGGGATAATGAAATTAAACTGTGGAATTTTACAACAGGTCAACTGATTCAAAGCCTCAAAGGTCATAGCGATGATATTAAGGCAATTGCCATTAGTCCCGATGGTAAACTATTAGCTTCTGGGAGTACAGATCAAACCATTCGGTTGTGGAATTTGTCTACAGGTCAACTTCTAAAAATCCTTGATAATAAAGATTGGGTAACTTCCATTGCCTTTAGTTCTGATCGTCAAACTTTAGCAACGGGAAGCGAAAATGGTAATATTACAATTTGGTCTTTAACCGATGAAGGAAAGTATACCTTAATGCAGCATTCTGCAAGGGTTCACGCCTTAGCTTTTAGTCCCAATGGCAAAATTTTAGCCAGTGGTAGTGCAGACCATAGCGTGAAATTGTGGAACTTTAAAACCGGGAAAGTTCTACATACCTTAAATCACCATTCCGCCGACGTTTTGTGTGTTATTTTTAGCCCCAAAGGAGATATTTTAGCGACCGGTAGTTATGATAAAACCATTAATTTATGGAATCCGAATACAGGAGGACTCCTAAATCAGTTATCCGAACATCATCATCCCGTTTGGTCATTAGTTTTTAATCCTAAAGGTACAATTTTAGCGAGTGCCAGTGGGGATGAAACAATTAAACTTTGGTCAATGGTTCATGTTCAGCCTTCTGCTTCTACTACTTCTCAACCTTCAGTACAACAAGCACCTATCCCCATCACCAATAGGGAATCTATTCAACACTTAAATCAACAACTTTATGATACAATTGATCAACGTTGGCAAGCTAATTTAATGCTTAAGGATACTTTGATTTATCAAGTTACTTTAAATGAAAAAGGGAAAATTATTGCTTATAAACCTTTTAACTCAGCTGCCGTTCAGAAAATGCAAAAAACCGCCCCCTTGTTCCAACCAGATGCTCAATCTCTCTCTCAATCTTTTGCTCAATTCCAGGTTGTCTTATCCCCCTCTGGACTGCTGGAAGTTACGCCTTGGGAAGGGTGGAGATAATTGATGAATCGATAACTTTTGGGTTCCCTTCTATTTGATGTTGCCTGAATGGAGTAGACTATAAAGATAAACCCATAATCCAAAATCAAGCAGTATTGAAGGGAACGCCGTGTTAGATATTAAATTAATTCGGGAAAATCCAGTCGAAGTGCAAGAACGCCTAAAGGTACGAGGCGAGTATGATTTGCAACCGATTTTAACCTTAGATGAACAACGCCGCCAACTGGAACAGGAACGCATTGTATTGCAAACCCGAAGTAATGATATTGGTAAATTAGTTGGGGAGAAAATTAAATCAGGATGTGACCCGAAAGGGGAAGAAATTAAAGCCTTAAGAGAGGAAGGTCAACAACTCAAAATCCAGTTGAGTGAATTGGAACCGAAGGAAAAAGAAATTGATGCTCAAATCACTCAATTATTATTACCCATTCCTAATTTACCCAGTGAATCTACTCCGGTAGGAAAAGATGAACGGGAGAATGTAGAAATTAGACGCTGGGGGGATGAATATATTCCCCAAAATCCTAATATTTTGCATCATGCAGATATTGGAGAAAAACTGAATTTATTAGAGTTTAAACAGGCGGTTAAAGTCGCTCAAACCCGATTTGTAGCGTTAAAAGGTGCAGGTGCTGCCTTAGAACGATCATTAATTCAATTTATGTTAGATCGCCATACGAATAACGGTTATATTGAAATCATGCCCCCGTTATTAGTTAATAGTACATCCTTAACTGCAACGGGTCAACTACCGAAATTTGCCGAAGAAAGTTTTAAATGTGATTCCGATGATTTATGGTTAATTCCAACCTCTGAAGTATCCGTGATGAATTTGTATCGAGATGAGATTTTAGACGCAGAACAATTACCCATTTATCATTGTTCCTATACCCCTTGTTTTCGTCGAGAAGCCGGAAGTTATGGGAAAGATACCAGGGGGTTAATTCGGTTACACCAATTTAATAAAGTGGAAATGGTGAAACTGGTTCATCCTGAAACATCCGAAGCAGAACATGAGAAATTAGTACAGGATGCCGAAGGGGTTTTACAAGCGTTAAAATTACCTTATCGGGTGATAGAATTATGTACGGGAGATTTAGGATTTTCCGCCGCAAAATGTTATGATATTGAGGTGTGGTTGCCCTCGGCGGGAACCTACCGCGAGATTTCTAGTTGTTCCAATGTTAAGGACTTTCAAGCTCGACGTGCCAATATTCGCTTTAAAGAAGCGGGTAAAAAAGGCACACAATATATTCATGCGTTAAATGGTTCTGGGTTAGCCGTTGGTCGCACTATGGCTGCGATTTTAGAAAATTATCAACAACCCGATGAAACCATCCGTATTCCTGACGTTTTACAACCCTATTTAGGACGAGAAATCCTCTAATTCGTAGGGAACCCTGAAGGGTTCCCTATCCTTAATTTTAGGGCTTAAGCTGATCAATATTTAGACTGCATTTTAAAACTATTACTGCTATTTCCAGTACCGTTATTGTTCTAAGGCTGCGATCGCATTGCGGACTGTTGTACCATTTGCCGAGCTTGGTGACGGTAAGCTTCTGCGAGAGCCTGGGGTGCATTATTAAGGTCAATAGAAATCTATTGATGTTCCTCTCGAAGAACTTCAATCTGATTGTGAAACGCTGAAATTGCAGCCTCAAGCAATGGTTTCGATTTTGGTTGGGCCATATTTTGAGTTAATCTTGATTAACGGTTTGAGCAGTGGGTATCCCCTCTATATCAAAATTAGAAGCCTATTCCACGCAGAATTTAATGTTACTTAACTTTACATTTGAGAGAGTGTTAATGAATCAAATGATTAACTTTAGTTGATTTCACTTGCAATTCAGAGGAAGGTTTATTACAGTATTAACAGAAGCAAAGAAAGCTTCCCTGACAGATAAGCAAACGATGTTCAAACGGTTATATCTCATCTAAAAGGAGGTCATAAAAACGTTTTATTGGGCATCGAAGTTGAGTGAAATTAGGAGGTAAAAATACTGTTTCATCTAACGTCTGTCATCTTCCGCAGCACCTCTTCCTTTGGTTGCTGATATTTCCTCAAGTGAATCAACCGGGAGCAATGTAGCTTCGTGATTAACAAGTTTACAACTCCGAATTTGATAAATTGTAAATGAGGAAATTCCTCAGTTTGACTAGGAGGTAGGTTACGCTGTTAAACGTCAAAACAATTTGTTTCGTCGAAGTCGAATATAAACAACAGTACCCATCGTTAATCCTTACACTTCCCCCAATTATGGTAAAGGGAGCAATGCAACTAAGCATTAAACCTTAGTGCAACTCTACATCATCCAACACAGGAGAGGAAATCACTGAGGAAACCGGATTTGGGTACTGTTGTTTATTGTAAGTTAATAACTAATAACTGACAACTAATAACTGACAACTGACAACTGATAACTGACAACTGACAACTGACAACTGATAACTGATAACTGATTAAAGTTGCCAGAAAAATAATAAACAGAATTGTCCGATTAACCGTTCCACCCTAGACCGACGTTGCCAATCTTTGCGATTCACCAAATAACTATTGGCAAAACCCTGTTTAAAAAACGTTTCTATTTGGGGAATCACTTCAGGTTCAGACGTAGAAAGATTTAACTCATCATTCTTAAACAAACTACGCGGATCAAAATTAGCACTACCTAAACTCACCCAATGCTCATCAACTAACCACGCCTTAGCGTGCATCATGCTTTTTTGATATTCATAAATCTCAATTCCTCCCTGCAATAAATAACCGTACAATTCACGGGACGTATAATGAACAAACGGTTTATCACAGGTTTTTCCCATCGTTAAAATCCGAATATCTACCCCTCTGCGCTTCGCCTCAAATAAAACTCTACGGGAACTCGGATCAGGTAAAAAATAGGGACTAGCAATCCAAAGTCGATATTGAGAAGCCTGAATTAAAGATTGATATAAAGAGCGAATTTCTGAATCTCGATAACTCGGATCTTCTCCGGGGGTAATAATTACCTTCGGTTCATGTTCAGGAGTCAAAACCAAAGGATCTAAAGCCAAATCCGCCACACCGCCACCATCCATCCAATGTTGTAGAAAAATACCCCGTAACCGGGCAACTAGAGGGCCTTCAAAGGCAATTTCATAGTCAAACCAAGGACAGCAACAACCATTCCCATCTAAACCATCCCACTCATCGGAAATTCCCGCCCCTCCAATCATCGCTAGATGTTGATCAATTAACAATAACTTCCGATGATTGCGTTTGAGATGATAGCTTAAATCTTTCCAACTTAATTCATTAAATAATTCAACTTCCACCCCGGCGGCTTCCAACCGTTGCCAATAGTCGGGAGACATCGATTGGCTGCCATAATTATCCGCTAACAGTTGAACTCTAACCCCCGCTTGAGCGCGTTCAACCAAGGCGGCTGCAAACTCATTAGCCCGTCGCCCCGGTGTCATCATATAAGTTTCAAACTGAATCACCGTTTGGGCTTTGCGAATAGCATCCAGTCGGGCTGCATAAATTTGATCCGCTTCGACCCAAAACCCGGTGACTTGTCCTGCGGTAATGTAGGAATCCGATAGACAGGCAACGGTAAAAGCAAAATTATCGGCGGTGGGTGGGGGTAAATTTCTAATCTGATAGTGGTGTTTGTCTCGAAAAACCCCTCGAAAATAAAGAATTAGAAGGATCACAATCACCACGATGAGGAGCATTGTTCCTACTGATATCAGATCCATCCCTAGCTGACTCATAGAATTCACGAAATAAGTTCACCCCCGTTGAACCCAGAAGGCTCAACCAAGGGTGAGTGGAAATTCTGGAGATTTAGTCGATATTAAGTTGGTTTCCCCGACGATATTGTTGGTACGCTGCGAAAAATAACCCTAACAGCGTCACGACAACTAAACCCAGAACAATTCCTGACAGTAATGGTTCTACCACTGGATCTCCTTCGGTGTTAACTTGAGCAATAACCCTCTATGATACCGTTAACGGTTAACGGTTAACTGTTGGGCGCTCTTGCTCTTCACTCATCAACGCTATAAGCTAGTTACAGTGTAAAGATTTTTGTAGATAATTCTCAAATTATTAGAAACACCTTGGATAACCAGCTTGCGATTACACAAATTGAAGTCCTGATTAAACGGGCCACCGTCGTCAGCCTAGCGTTGATGGTTTTTATCCTGGGTTGGATTTTTGTCCTTCCTAAGCTACAGGTTTTTGATCCCTATGTGGAAAGTGTTCTGTCCCTTAAAGGCGACCCGGTAAGGGGACAGGACATTTTCCTCTATAACTGTGCTGGGTGTCATGCTTGGCAAGCGAGTAGTCAAGTAGGGCCAAGTCTGCATGATGTTTCCCAACGGAAGTCAGAAGTCGGGATTATTCAGCAAGTTATTGGCGGTAATACCCCTCCCATGCCTAAGTTTCAACCCAATATTAAGGAAATGGCTGACCTGTTGAGTTATCTCGAAACCTTATAATTTAAAAAACTGCAAAAGGAGTTGATCAAAATTAACAACTTTTGCTATAGTAGAAGACGTTGCTGGTGTAGCTCAGTGGTAGAGCAGCTGATTTGTAATCAGCCGGTCGCAAGTTCAAATCTTGTCACCAGCTTTGCTTTGACCGACTGACTACAACACATCTTCTCTACTATTGAGCTAACAAACCCAATACCGTTGCTCAGAAACTACTCAACTTGTATTTAAACTAACAGCAAAACGAGTAACTCACCTTTAAAGATATTATTAGAATAGTTTATACAAATTACAGTGATCGCTTAATTTTTACTTATAATCCGTAAATAGACGATATTTATAAGTCATATCACCATTACCCTTACCTTCCCTGTCAACTTTCAGATTTACTTCCTGACGTATGTACTTAGGGAAGTAAAGAAAACTGGTTCTTCAGTCTTTCTTGTTTTCTCTGCTTATCTAACTCCTGATGGATTGGCTCTATCTCTAAAATTATTCCAATCCCTTTATGCTGATGACGTGAGACGACTTTTACTCCTTCTAGCTCCAGAAGTTCTGTGAGCATTTTAATTTCCCTTGAGGAAGCCATTGTTATCCCTTTACTCTAAAGTTACTCTTTTTCTGATTAATGATATCTCTTTTTCCTGCTGAATTTGCTCAAAAGCTAACAGTAATTAGTGTAGAGGAGATTTTAAACAAAATGCTAACCTCAAAGCTTAAGTTTAAACATAATTATTGATGATTTGCTTCAGCAAGTTCAAGCAACAACCTCCGATGATGCAGAAGCGTCCAAACCCGCACCTGACATTGTAGAAGTGGCATTAAGCAAAATCCAGCTTTCTTTCTCTGAGGTCGTGATGCTGGCCGACACCCCCTACGATATCCAATCTGCTCAAGGGGCTAACGTCGGTGTAATTGCCTTTCGTTCTGGTGGGTTCGATGATTCGCAACTGACGGGTGCACTGGCTATTTACGATCATCCCGCCGATTTATTAGCCCATTATGAGCATTCCCCTTTAGCTAAATCAGTTATTAGTTAATCAAACTATTTCCTATTTCATATTTGCTAATATATGGCTCAAAAACATGGCCCTTGGACAATAGAAGAAACTTACCAAAAATACGAGAATTCGTTTATTAATGTCCGTGAAGACCGCGTGTTGCAACCCGATGGAAAACCGGGCAGTTATGCCACTGTTAAAATGAAACCAGGGGTAGCAATTTTGCCGATAGATGGCGATCGCCATGTTTATTTAACGCGACAATTTCGCTATGCTCTGGGTCAAGAAAGTATTGAAGTGGTTTGTGGTGCGGTGGAAGACAATGAACCGTCTTTAACGGCTGCGAAACGAGAAATTGAAGAAGAACTTGGCATCAAAGCTGAAGCATTAATTGAGCTAGGATTCTTTGATTTAGATATCTCTATTGTTCATTGTCCCGTGCATTTATTTCTAGCTAAACAGTTCAGCTTTACTGAAACCCATCAAGAAGGAACGGAAACCATAGAAACGGTTTGTCTTCCTTTAGAACAAGCTGTCAAAATGGTGATCAATAGCCAAATTACCCATGCTCCAAGTTGTGTGTTAATTCTTAAAGCGATTCATGCAATTTAATCATCCCTTCATCAAATACTTGATCTTCAGGATCAATAGCGCGAATTATGAGATGATCAGCATAAATTTCAATCGCCGTAAATCCTAACGTTGAAGCGGAGGTTGCTGTCCATTCTGAACGTCCCACTGAGCGAATGGGTGCGCCTCCGATACCTGTTGTTAAATAAGTGGTACCCTCAATCGGTTTCGTGCGTTCATAATCATGTTCGTGACCATTCATATAAAGTTGAACCTTATATTTTTTAAATAATGGCGTTAATCGATTAATTAATTCTTCATTAACACCATATAAGCCAGAAGAATAAATGGGAAAATGACTATAAACAATTTTCCAAGGAGATTGACTTTTTTGCAGTTGGTTTTCTAACCAAGGCATTTGGTTTTCCCAGTCCGCATTCTGATTAGCATCTAAAACAAAAAATTCCACCGGATCATATTGAAAACTATAGTAACGACCCTTCATGTTAAATAAAGGATAAGTCACTTGACGATCTCCATTTTCTGTTCTAATATCGTGATTTCCTAAACACGCATAAAATTTAACATTTTCTTTGAGTAAGGGTTGATAGGGTTTCTCAAAAACAGCGTTGATTTTCTCAATTTCACCGTTTGTATAAATATTATCTCCTAGTAAAGTTACCACTTGAAAAGGATTGTTTTGATAATAGCGAAACATGGCATTAGCGACATCATATTGTCCTGTCTCTCCTGTCCCTGTATCTCCAATCGTGATAAAACGGAATAAAGGTTGAGGACTAGGAACTGCTGCGATCGCATGATCTGTTAACGGAATTTCTTGATGTGAAGTTTCAGAAGTCGTCAAAAACCGCTTTTTAATGTCCCATCCAATCACACTACACGCACTCAGACCACTTAACCATAAAAATTGACGGCGATTCAATGACATAAAGAGAAAGAAATTAACCCAATGTATCACTAATACAATAGTACATTTTGTAACCTTCGGCGAAACCCTCAAGATATCACAACGGTTTCTCCCCGGCGTTCGTAGCTTCCCGCTTTTATCAACCGTCTGTAAACAAACTCTACAGTTAAAGTTAGATACATTATAAATTATTGATTACCTAGAAGATTGAGTGGTGCAAAATCCAGTAGAAGGTTTACCAATCATGATTTTAAAGCGAAGATTTCGATCTGTGATGAAATCAGGGGGAACTTTCTGATTTCAGAATCGTCTAAGATGGATTTTGCATCTGATTATCTCAAATATCAAGATTTAATCATAATAATGTTCATAATAATCTTTCTTTAGAAAGATGTATTATCTCCGTGTAAGTACGGAGAATAAAAACGTAATTTCTACAGCAATAACCTCACCATTTCGTAACGAGATGTCAACAAAAATGAATAAAATTAACTTGATCGTTGAGACTTGTTTAGAGACAGGCTATCTAACAGTCGATGCTGAAGAGCGTTTGCGGAACCTTTTGCAAACAACAAAATACAGTATGGAGGATTTCCATGCCTTTTTCAAACTACAAGAAGCGGTTATTGAGGGATTAGTCCGTCAGGAATCACGGGAACTAATTTTTAATAACAGTTCCGTTTCTAATTTATTAATTGTCTAACTGTTAAGCTGAATCTGAATCGGAAGAATAGGAGTCAGAAGGCAAGATTCAACAACAGTGGAGCAATGAAAAGGATGCTTAAGGGTTCAGGATCACAGCCATTATTAATTTCATAATGGTCAGGCGAAGTTGCTATATTTTCCAATTTTCTGGTAGAAATTAAATCATAAGATTGCACCTCTGTTTCCTTCAAACACTATGCAATTCCAGGGTTTTGGATCTAAGGTTTAGATTGAGTTGGAACGTTTCGATTGCTAAAATAGGTTTTAAAAATGTCATGGGCAATTGGAGCCGCAGAAACTGCTCCAAACCCTCCCGCTTCCACCACCACAGCGATCGCAATTTCCGGTTTATTTGCAGGCCCAAACCCAACATACATGGAATTATCCGGCTGTCCAGGGATTTCAACTGTTCCCGTTTTTCCCCCCGTTAAAGGAATTGTGCCATCATTTAATCCTCGTCCCGTTCCTTTTTTCACCACATCAATTAATCCAGCCCGAATCAGATTAAGAGTGGATGCAGAAATTTTTGTTTTAATCGGTTTGGTTTCAGATGTATTTGTTTGAGACATTAATAAATGGGGTTGAACTCGCCAACCATTATTAGCAACAGTAGAAATCATCACCGCCAATTCTAAGGGGGTAACTAAGACTAAACCTTGACCAATTGCCATCGTTACCGTATCCCCTACATACCAAGGTTCTCCATATAACTTTTCCTTTTCTTTAGGGGTAGGAATTTGCCCATGATTCGCTCCATCTAACCCCAATAAATCTAAATTAATCGTTCCCGCCAGTCCCAATTCTTTGCCCCATTTTGCTATATTTTCTGGCCCTGTTTTCATTCCCACTTGATAGAAAAAGGTATTACTACTAAAAGCTAAAGCATCTTTAAATCCAATCACCCCATAACCATTTCCATGTTCATGAAAGGCAATCCCGCCAATATTAATCGCTGAAGCAGTTGCTAATTTAGAAGTGAGTGAAAATTGTCGTGATTCAATCCCCGCCGTTGTCGTCACAATTTTAAAGGTACTACCGGGGGGATATCCCTGTAAGGCTCGATTTAATAAAGGTTGTTCAGCACGTTGGAGTTGTTTCCATTCCTGGGAAGTCACTTGATCAGTAAACAGATTGGGATCAAAAGTCGGCCCACTGGTTAATGCTAAAATTCCTCCGGTTTTAACATCTAAAACCACAACCGCCCCTCGACGATTGGCTAAGGCTTTTTCGGCGGTTTTTTGTAAAGCTAAATCTACCGTTAAACGCATAGATTCTCCTTGTTGAGGAGATTGCAATCCTAACTCTTGAATTTCCTGTCCTTTCGCATCCACTTCAATTAATCGATTTCCCCAAACTCCCTGGATTTTAGAATTGGCTAATTTTTCAATCCCCATTTTTCCAACCATCATTCCCATGGGATAATCAGGATTTGCTTTTAATTCTTCCGATGTTGCTTCCCCAATATAACCTAAAATATGAGCCAATAAATTGCCATTAGGATAACTTCTTCGGGATTCTCCCCGCACTTCCACACCGCGTAAATTTTCCACTTTCTCGGCTAAACCAATAAACATTCGGGGGGATAAATTCGGGCTAACCCGCACCGGAATTCGAGAACGATAACCGGTTTTTTCTAATTTTTCCCGAATCTCAGAAGCGGGAACTTTTAAAATAGATTGCAGTTGTTGGGCGGTAATTTTCCATTCTTGAGGAGATTGTTCTTGGGGCCATAAATAAACCGAGCGAGACAGTTGACTTCCTGCCAATAAAAACCCGTTTCGATCTAAAATTTGACCTCGTTTTGCAGGCACAGGAATCAAACGTAAGCGATTATTTTCGGCTCGAACTCGATGATATTCTCCTTGAATTAATTGTAACCGGGCGAGTTGAATTCCTAAACCGCTAAAAAAACATCCGATTAATAATAAGAAAGCAACGCTTTGGTGCATCCGGCGACGTCGGATCGTTGGGTGTTGTTGTTCAGCAATTGTGACATAATGGGATTGACCCGGAAATAGGGATTCGTTAGCCATAGTTTAAGATTTCTCAGGGTAAGCTTCATCATTCTTAATTCTTCATTCCTGTTTCTTGCTTTAAAATCAGAATAAACCGCTACGTTTTAATCGGGGTCAGACGAATGAGTAGTAGTCATCATCTCGTTTTTCCTCCCCAGAGTTATTCTTGGGAATGTCTTACTGCCTCTGAGGTTTTAACTCAACAAAACTCTCCCAACGGGGATCTCCGGGTCGGGAATGATTTACTGATGTTTCTCGCTTTACAAGCTCTGCAACGACAAGTTCCGCCTCGTCTGAACTGTTTTAAGACTTTTTCTCCAGAAATTCAACAAGAAATTTATAATTATTTTGGCAGTTACCAACAAACTTGTCTGATTGTTGAGCAACTGTTATTAAATCTGCAAAACCCGACTTTTATTAGTCAATCTTGTCAGCAAAGTTCCTTGGGAAAAAAACTTCCCAATGCCTTATATATTCATCGTTCAGCTTTGTGTGACTTAAATATTGTGTTACGAGTTTATGAACAATTAAGCCGTTTTTATTTACCCTTGCTCAAACCCTTTACTCTTATCAAATTTCATACCAATCAACCGGTTATTTCTTATTTGTTTTATCCTGACTTTGATCAAGATCCCCATCCAGCTTTAACCGCCAGTTTTCAAGTTAATGTCAAAACCGGACAAGTGAATCTTATGGATTATTCTAATAGTGATAATCCGCCGATTTTACATCGAAAAGAAACCTTTGTGAGTGCTGATTATCCCCATTATGAAAAATTCACCCAACTGACTCAAACTGAAGAAAAATTAGGATTATTAGAACCTCGGCGAATATCCGTCTCTGCTTTGGATGCAGAATTGATTCAATCAGAACAACGTCTCTATCGAACCATTGGAACTCGCAAAGGATGGCAACAACACTTAAATAAACATGGGGTAGAAATTCAAGATCATCAGGTGATCAAAATTGGAGATCAGGGCGATCATTTAATTCCGATTAATTCCGATGATCCCTTAGCTTTCATCCCTAAAATTGAACGTCATCGTGCTGCCCTTCCTCGTAAAACCTTATCCCGTCCGGTTCGTTTAGCCATAGAAGCAGAACTCTTTCAACAAGAGACTACTTTTTTTGATTATGGCTGTGGATATGGGGGAGATATTCAACGATTAGCAGAACAGGGATATATTAGCACCGGATGGGATCCTTATTATTCTCCCCAGACCCCTCGCGTTGAATCAGATATTGTTAATTTAGGGTATGTGATTAACGTGATTGAATGTCAAACGGAACGACGGGAAGCGTTAATTCAGGCGTGGAATTTAACCCGAAAGGTGTTAATTATCGCAGCACAAGTATTAGTCGATACTCAAGAAAAAGGCATCATGGTTTATGGAGATGGAGTGATTACCAGTCGAAATACCTTTCAGAAATATTATCAACAGGAAGAACTCAAAGTTTATATTGATCAGGTGTTAAATGTTGATGCAATTCCTTTAGATTTAGGAATTTATATTGTTTTTCGGGATGAAACAGAAGCTGAAAAATTTCGCGCCTCTCGCTTTCGTTCGCGGTTAACTTCTCCCAAAGTCCGGTTAAATATTAAACGCTTTGAAGATTATCAAGATTTACTGCAACCCTTGATTCAATTTGTTAGCGATCGCGGTCGTTTACCAGTAGAAACCGAACTTCCAGAAGAAGAGCCGATTAAACAAGAATTCGGCAGCCTGAAACGTGCATTTCAACTAATTTTACAAGCAACAAATCCCGATGAATGGGATGTAATCGCCCATAAACGCCGTCAAGATCTACTGGTTTATATTGCCTTAAGTCGGTTTGGTCGTCGTCCTAAACTGTTTCAGCTTTCAGAACAAATGAAAAATGATATAAAAGGTTTATTCGGTAGTTATAAAAAATCTTGTAATTTAGCTGATCTAATGTTATATACTCTTGGTGATCCTAAAATTATTGCCAACCATTGCCAAAATAGCGCGGTCGGTCAAAAACGAGCCAATTCCCTCTGGATTCATATTTCAGCGCTGGAAAAACTTGATCCTTTACTGCGACTCTATGAGGGATGCGCGAGTCAAACTCTAGGTCGTCCCGAAGGTGCAAACTTAATTAAGTTTCATATCAAAACCCCCAAAATTTCTTATTTATTTTCCCCCGATTTTGATCTTGAACCTCATCCGACTCTGAGCACTTGTATGCAAATTGACTTGCGGGATCTTCAGGTGAGCTATCAAGCCTATGATGGCCCCAATCCCCCCATATTGCATCGCAAAGAAACCTTAGTCACGCCGGAGTATCCCCACTATCAACAGTTGGTTAGACTTAGTGACCAAGAAGAAAAATGGGGACTGTTGGATAACTTTCGTTTGATTCGGACGCGCCTGGGTTGGTTAAAATGTTTAGAAGATCATTGTGCTGAAATCAGGGGTTATCGTGTCTACTGGCGTACCGATGCCGATCCTTACCGGGTTAAATTATTGCGTTCTGCTCGTCGGGCTCGAAAGAAATTACAGTCCTGTGATCCATAAGGGGATATTGGCATCAGTACCGACTTCAGTTTCTAGTCAGACTAACACGAATTAAACAAAATATTAGAGAATGGACATTAAACAATTAGTTGAAAAATATACTCACGGGGAAAGGGATTTTCGAGGTGCTATCTTAATTGGGGTTCAACTCAATGGTGTTGATTTGAGTAGCGTCGATTTAAGTGGTGCAAATCTCATTAATGCCGACTTACAGGGAGCAGATTTGAGTGAAGCCGATTTAACGGGAGTCAACTTAATTAATGCTAATTTAAGTGGTGCGGATTTAAGCGGATCAGATCTCAGCCGTGCTTATCTCAATGGGGCTAAATTAGTCGGTGCTTATCTCAATCGTAGCCATTTAGTTAATACCTATTTAAGTGGAGCTAACTTAATCTATACTAAATTGATTGGCGCGAATTTAACAGGAGCTAATCTCACGAATGTTAAATTAATTAATGCCAATCTCACCCGTGCCACTTTGACGAATTCTAATCTCACAGGAGTTAATTTAATTGGTGCAGATCTTAAGGGTGCTATTCTGACTGGTGCGGATCTCAGAGGTGCGAATTTAAGTGGCACTTTAATTGATGAAACCACCGAACTGAGTGAGAAATGGCGTCTGGTTCAGGAAATTGTCACCGAAGGTGGAATTGAACGGGATTTGAGTTATACCGATTTGAGAGATGCTAACTTAATTGGAGCAAATTTAACAGGGGCAAATTTATCGTTTGCTGATTTAAGTGGCTCTAATTTAAGCGGTATTTATCTCACCGATTCTATTGTGGAAAATGCTAAATTTTTAGGGGTTGTGGGACTGTCTCCTGAAGCAAAACTCAACCTCAAACAACGGGGTGCTATCTTAGATTAGCGATTTCTGTAGGGTGCGTAAGCCTAGCACACGCACCCCCTAATCTAATATTATAACAACGCCAAACTTTATTAGCTGGTAGAATCTGCTAAAATATCTAAAAACTCACCAGCACTTACAATAGGAATTGGGATTTTTTCTCTAATATTCATTAGAGAACCTGGAAAGGCTTACCTCGCCAAAAAAGCTCAGAAATTACAGTATTAGTATCTAAAATAATTCGCATAAACTTAAGCCAAGTTTCGCTTTTCTTGCTTATAAGCTTGAATTTCCTCTTGAATTTCTTCCTCAGAAATTGGATCAATTTCATTCAGTTTAGAGAGACGATCTGCAATTTCAAAAAAACTTAAAGATCCCTCTAAATCAACAGTTTTTTGATGTTCAATAAACTCATTTAATAAAGGCTTTTTAACCTTTTTTAAAATAATAATATCTTCTTCTTCCCACAGGACAAACTCATCTCCTGGGTGCAACTTAGAACGGATTTCCGGTGGAAGTTCTAACTGTCCATCTGCTGTACCTTCCCTCTAACTGTTAATTTACTTCAAAGCTTGTAAATTTTGCCAAGCTGAAATAATATTACCCTGCATCAATTGAGCAACCCCTAATAAAGCTTTAAATTCCGGTTGATTGGGTTTTAACTCTAAGGCAGGTTTTAACGCCTGTTCTGCTAATTTTGGCTGTAAATTATACAGATAAACAAATGCTAAATAAGCATGAGCATTGGGGTTTTTACTGTCTAGTTGAGTGACTTGTTTTAAAGCGGTGATCGCTCCTTTTGCATCCTGTTGTAAAACATTTGCTAACCCTAAATTATACGCTAAATCTAAACGGAATGGTTCTTGTTTTAATCGATATTCTAACGCTATTTCCGCTTGATGGGTATAATCTTGAGTCGGATCATATTGATTAATCCGTCCCACCTCGGCAAAAATCGGATCTAACCCTTTTATTCCTTGAGGTAAATTCACTGATAATATTCTTAACTGCGTCACTAAATCTAATTCTGGTGCTGTTATTGGAGGAGCTTTAGGATTAATATTTAAGGTAATATTAGGAGATTCTATTTTATAAGTTTCACCTGTTTTTCGGTTTAAATAAGTAGCTTCTAATTGATAATTTCCAGGGATAAGATTAACTGGAGGAAGCATCGCCATCTGTTCTGTCACTTGATAACTCTGATTTGATGAATGACCATATAATTCTCCCATACCAATACCATGATCATGAATCCAAGAGGATAAACCTTCTTTTTGAGGAAGGGTCAATTTCCAGGTTAAAATTACTATTCCTTCCTGCAATTGTTGTAATGATCCTTGCCATTGATAAGTCACAGGAACCGCAATCCCTGGGGGTGCTTGTTTAGGAATTAAAATTTGTTTTAGCTGTACTTTAGATAAGGATTGTTTCAGGGGGTCAACTTTGACAAACGGAATGATTCTTTGATATAAATTTAAAAAACTATTATCGGGTAATAGCCATTGTTTTTTTAAGTTAAATTCTGGACTGGTTTCTAAAGTTTGCATGGTCATTTGTTGAGCATCCTGAACCCTATCTACTGAACCTTGTTGTCCAGTTTTAGTAACAAACCAAGACAATGACCGCACATCTTGTAAAACGTTTTTTTTCTGGGTTCCTACTTGTCTGGCGTAAACTTGAGAATCTTGTAACGAACCATAATAGTTTAAATTATGCTGATTAATTTCTGGCGTTGAAGGTAATACCCCTAAATTAGCTTTTAAATAAGGTTGAGATTGAATAATTTCTGCAATCACTTGTTCATTCGGCCAAGGCTTTCCTAAATAAACATGATGTTCATTTCCAGGGTTTAAAGTTCTCATAACTTGTCTAACTGGATAACTGCCGATGGGCCATAAATTAAAAATCATTAATATTATGCCTAAACTAACCGTAAACCAGCGAATTTGTCGTCCCCATCGTTGCGGAAATAAGGTTAAAAAATAAGCTAAAATAATCGCTAAAACCGGAAGCAAGGGTAAAGTATACCGAAAATCCTTATTAATATTTAAGGTAGAAATAAAATATCCCCCAAACCAAAATATAGCTAACCAGTTTAAGGATATCCAGTTTAAGTCTAATTTAGGAAAGTGGGAAAAGGGATGATGTTGTTGATTTGCAGACAAAGAATAATGTTTGATAATATAGAATAATAATCCTATAATCGGGATAATTAATAACGGCCAGGAAAGATGAGCCGGAAGTAATTTAAAATAATAAGTCCAAGCGTCTAAACTGGTTAACGCTGGATCGCCTTCTGCGATCGCAGAATCAATGGTTGCTCTTTTTCCAGAGGTTAACATTAATAACCAATTAGTTCTCGCCCAAGGGAAAATAACGGCGATTGATAATAATAACGCGATCGCTAATTGTAAAAAACGTTGCCATTGACGCTGTTTAAAAATTGTCGCTGTTATCCATAATAAAGGAATAAATAGGAAAAATAAGGCGGTTTGTTTGGTTAAAAGAGCCAGTCCAAAGGTTAACCCAAATCCAATCGAAAATCGCCAAGATTGATTAGATTTAGAAAACCACCACAGCGTTAAGCCATAAAAACTTAACGTCACCATTGCGGTTAACGGATAATCTAATAGAAATTGTAAGCGATGGTGATAAAGTCCGGGGAAAATCGCGCATAAAACTGTTGCCCAAAATCCCACATTTGGGTTAAATAAGCGGGTTCCTAAAGCATAAACCGAAGCGAATAAAATTGCACTAAATAATAAATGAACTGCATTGGTTTGATCCGATCCTAATCCTAATAAATTTTGAAAGGGAATCGTTAATAAATAGGTTAAAGGTGGGATTTTCGGTGACAGCATCCACATCTGAGTCCACCAGTCCCCGGAAAACCATTGGGGATGTTGCCACACTCGCCAATAATCTAGGGCACTATTGAGATAATCGGCTTGATCCCAAGCGGGCACCGAACGATCCATCCTAAACCAGATGCGATCGCTCACCGCCACCAAAAGCCAAATTAAGCTGACCCCAATGAGCTCTACAGGGGGTTTTTTGTGCCTCATGCTGCTATCCCATCTGCTGTCTCATTCACTGTATCAAAAAATTTCTCTTCAGGGGGTTGCCAAACGCGATTAGATTTGCTAGATTAATAAAAGTGAAAAACAAGCCGGGATAGCTCAGTCGGTAGAGCAGAGGACTGAAAATCCTCGTGTCGGCGGTTCAAGTCCGCCTCCTGGCACTCCATAAAACCCCTTAAAGTGTTAACATTTTGAGGGGTTTTTCCTTTCTACTTCCTCAATCTCTTTAATATAGCCAATACAAGTATTGGTATCAAGCAAATTCTAATCCCAGTTTCAGCTTTATTTCTAGCTGACAACTGGCTTTTAAATTGTTTCAAATATTTATAAATTGAACATAATATTTCTAATTCGAGGGGGTGTTAGTAGGATAGAATCAGATCATACAATCCTTGATTAGGATCAAAGTATCAGAATGCTGATTACCGTTATTATCATCAATATTTTAATTTCTTTAGTCTGTTTGTATATCGCTCGAAAAATCTGGCTCTTTACTTTAATGATTAATCGTTTAGATAAACGGTTAATTTTAATGGAGCGTAACACCCGATTTGTTTTAGAAAGAGCACCGAATTTTATTGATTATGGACAACAGGGAAGTGTTCAACTCAGGCAAAATTATAAGCAACTTCAACGACAACTGCAACAACTTAACCAAGCAATGGCGTTAGTTTCCTTTGCGGTTCGATTTTGGCCAAGAGGCAGACCCGGAAGCAGATCAACCTTCTAGGAACAAAATTGCTTACAATAAATAATGCTGAGGACTTATTTATTCTAGGTTTCAATCCCTGAAAGGGATTAGTGGTTATTATAACCCACCTAATTCGATATTTTTAGGACTACAACTTGGTGTTTCAATCCCTGAAAGGGATTAGTGGTTATTATAACATTAAACAAAGAGTTGAATACCTAGCTAATAAAGTTTCAATCCCTGAAAGGGATTAGTGGTTATTATAACCATCTCCGAAATATTAGGTTTGTCACCCCAGAGTTTCAATCCCTGAAAGGGATTAGTGGTTATTATAACATCTTCATCTTCATCATCTTCATCAGGTTGATCTTGTTTCAATCCCTGAAAGGGATTAGTGGTTATTATAACCCCTGATAATTGTTCAGCAAATTTTAAAATCCCTTTAGCAGTTTCAATCCCTGAAAGGGATTAGTGGTTATTATAACCGCAAAGGAGCCTCCTGTGTTATCAACAATTCTACGTTTCAATCCCTGAAAGGGATTAGTGGTTATTATAACTTTGCAAACTTGTACCACTTTGCACGTGTTTAAAAGTTTCAATCCCTGAAAGGGATTAGTGGTTATTATAACGTCCGAAACCCAGAAAACACGCACCCTAACTAAAGTTTCAATCCCTGAAAGGGATTAGTGGTTATTATAACCCTCAAAATAGTCTTTTAAGAGGTACAAGCATCTGGTTTTCAATCCCTGAAAGGGATTAGTGGTTATTATAACAACAAGAGTTTCTCTTCAGATTTAGATAATTTATTTTTCAATCCCTGAAAGGGATTAGTGGTTATTATAACCCTAAATACCCCTTTCATCTCTCTGACAAGCTGACATTTTCAATCCCTGAAAGGGATTAGTGGTTATTATAACCAAAGGGATAGTTGACTGAATTCCAATTGATAAGTCATTTTCAATCCCTGAAAGGGATTAGTGGTTATTATAACCTCCAGGGAAAAAGCTGCTTCTTCTCAAGTGTTTAGTTTTCAATCCCTGAAAGGGATTAGTGGTTATTATAACCCGGGACACTACCTGCTAGAAGGCAAGGATAAAGTGTTTTCAATCCCTGAAAGGGATTAGTGGTTATTATAACCTCAATCTTACAAGGGCAGGGAAGGTTTACGCCTTCAGATAAAGTGTTTTCAATCCCTGAAAGGGATTAGTGGTTATTATAACCGTCTCCTCTATTAATCCCCAAAAGTTGTTAATGTCTTTTCAATCCCTGAAAGGGATTAGTGGTTATTATAACCCCTCGCACACCGGGGAGTCACTAAAGCAGAGATGCTTTTCAATCCCTGAAAGGGATTAGTGGTTATTATAACCTTGCTAATTAAGCCGCGCCGACTCAGAAATCCTAAGTCCCTTTTCAATCCCTGAAAGGGATTAGTGGTTATTATAACCGTTGGGCAGATTCAGAGTGATGATAATCGGGCAATTTTCAATCCCTGAAAGGGATTAGTGGTTATTATAACCGCTCACCTGTTCGAACAGTATGATCACGGGCTGATAATTTCAATCCCTGAAAGGGATTAGTGGTTATTATAACCAAATTTTACCCAGATGCCACATCGGCAGTCAAGATTTCAATCCCTGAAAGGGATTAGTGGTTATTATAACCTTGATAGCTGTCTTCGTCGTAAGAGTCAGCATTATTTCAATCCCTGAAAGGGATTAGTGGTTATTATAACCCGCAGGCTCCTGAAACCGTTAATTTATATAGTTTTCGAGGTGCGATCGCGCCAACTTGATCTGAATATACCATTTCAGCCATCGACTTGACAATAAGGAAAAACCAAAAAACGATGAAAGCCTTATATAGTATTGCTTTCAAAAGTTGCGCCAACCTCAAAAGATAACCAACAGAGTTCAAACCCTCAACAGACAACAGTTTCAGCCCTGAAATTTCCCCATGAGTTTTGAACAGCGATAGGTTGTCGCAACTTAGAGTAGTCAAAATTCATTAGTTTTGCTGCTGAGTCATGACAGATGACTGATCATTATTCTGGCGTTGACGTTGGAGATAAGACACAATTGCAGGTAAGAACAGACAAATCATGCCATTAATCAGAGCCAGTAATAATCCGTAGGTTACGTCTGTATTCATTTTTACTAAGTCTCCAGAAACGATAGTTTTTGTGTTGCTTGTATTTGCTTATTATGAACCCCAAACCTGGAAAACGCCTACCCTGTAATGGTTTGAATTACTTTTAGATTTGATAAGTTCTCTAAATCAATGACACGCTCAAGCCTGAAGACAGCCTCATGTCCCCACTTCTCTCCTTTCCTGATGACCCAGAAAACGCGGAAAATCCCCAGTTTTTCCTCAGTATAAATACGGAGTCAATTTCTGCTGCACTCCTGAGATACATTGAGATTGCTCAAATTTTAAGTATAAATACGAATCAACTTTCTTCAGACCCACCTTATTATTGTTCAACTTGATACCCTAAATCCGCTAACTGACTGCGGGACTGTCGCCATTTCGGTTGAACTTTCACAAACAATTCTAAATAGACTTTTCCGTCAATTAACTTTTGAATTTGTTGACGCGCATCACTTCCAATGGTTTTAAGCATACTTCCCTGATGACCAATTAAAATTCCTTTTTGGGAAGGTCGCTCAACATGAATGGTCGCTAAAATTCGAGTAATTTTAGGATCTTCCTCCACACGGTCAACGGAAATCGCAACAGAATGGGGGACTTCTTCGCGGGTATTGTATAAAATTTGTTCTCGAATCAATTCCCCAATAATGAAACGTTCAGGTTGATCCGTCACTAAATCAGGGGGATAATAATAGGGGCCAGGTTCTAAACGATCAATTAATAACCGTTGTAAATTATCAACACCTTCCCCGGTTAAAGCAGAAAATTTAGCAATCGGCCATTGATAAGGTTGGGCGAGTTGTTGATAGGTTTGATCAAGATATTGATAATCGGAAGGTTGTTGATCTTGTTTATTGAGTCCCAGAATTACCGGAACCTGGACGTGTTCAAGTAATTCTACAATATAGCGATCGCCTCCGCCCGCATCCACCGAACTATCAACGACAAATAATAAAACATCAACAGACTGAATCGCTAATTTAGCATTTTGAACTAAAACCTTACCCAATTGATGATGGGGTTTATGAATTCCAGGGGTATCAACAAAAATAATTTGAGCGTCGGGAGTGGTGAGAATTCCGCGCAAACGGTTGCGTGTCGTTTGAGCAACAGGGGACGTGATGGCGATTTTTTGACCCACCATCTGATTCATTAAGGTTGATTTCCCGACATTCGGACGACCAATAATCCCGATAAATCCCGATTTATATCCCTCTGGCGGTAAGGGAATCGTTACACCTTCAAACCCATCCATGAATATTGTGTTCCCGTTGATGTGGTAATCCTTTGTTCTATTCATTGTACTTGATTCTCCGCCCCCTCTTCCCGAACACCGGGTTCATAGGTGGCCTGCTTGTCCCCCATCTCCCTTGATATAGAGAGTAAAATTTGATAGAGTTGCCAAGTAACTCTATCTTAGTGATCTAAGATAGAAACCCAGTCCAACTCAAAAAGCGATTGCTTTGGTGTTAGATAATTCACGCTGGTGAGATTGAGGAGATGAAAACAATGAAGTCTAAACTGCTTGGTGGGTTATGCGCCCTAATCGCAGTAGGTTCACAATTACCTGCTGTGGCTCAAAATCCGATTGGGGTACCTGTGGTTCCCTCTGACTTTGACTATAAATATCAACCCAAAGATCCCGATACCGGACGGGTTGATCCCCCTATCTATGAAACTTTACCTGATTTAGCGTTACCGGATAGAACCTTACCTTCTGCATTCAAATATCCGATTATCTATGAATTAGGCGTTGATAAAAGCATTACCAGTGACGCGGTGATTACCGATACGGTGTTTATCCCTAATTTACCTCCCATCCCCAATGGTATTACCTTAGATGATGTTCCCCGGATTCGGGCTGAATATACCCGCAAAGTCGAAGAATGGGGAGAAGCGATTCAAGGATGTCTGGGTTTAAGTCCTTTACTCATCAAAACTGATACAGGCAACCCGATCTTAATTCAACAAAAACCAGCCGGAACAATTGTTCTCAACGCCAATAATATTGCTGTTTGCCCCAAATAAGCGGATTTAACCCTCCTTATTTTTTCACCTTCCTGTTAATCACGGGGAGGTGATTTTATTATCAAAACAAAAACCCGGTTTCTGAATCAATCCATTAATTTCAGGTTCAGGGGAAGCCAAAGAAACCGGGTTTTTCAGAAAATGGCACAATAACAGTAGGGCAATAGGGTAAAACCAATGATAGAACTTGAACAAGTGGCAGAAGCCCTAGACCGTCAGGACTACCGCCAAGCCGCAAAACTCTTAAAGCAACTGCAACAGCAAGTACCCCAAAATCCTTGGGTAAAATTGTATGCGGGGCGTTGGTATGAAGGCACAGATAAACTGGAAACGGCGGAAAAGGTTTATCGAAAATTATTGAAGGATGCCACTAACCCTAAAATCGTTGCCCAGGCGCGTCAGGGATTACAACGAATTGAAACCATTGAACAAAATCGACGCCAACAGGCCATTGTTGACGCTAAAGCTGATCCGAGTAATACTGAACCCGGTGTTTTAATTTTAGAACCTCTGGCCCCCGAACAAAAGCAAAATGCCGCCAAAACCCTTGCCCGAATGTTAAAAACCGATCCCTATACCGCCCGAATGCAGCTACAAAGTCGGGGTTGGCGACTGTATAAAACAGGGGAAATGGGAGAATTAAAAGTCTATGGTCAAGAAATGTTAGAGGCGGGAATTCCTGTGTTTTGGGTCGCCTTAACAGAGATTCAAAATCTTCATGTATTTCGGGTTCAATCCCTGCAATCTTTATCGCCACAACCGACAATTATTTGTCAAAATGAACAGGATCAATTGGGTTCTCTGACGTTTAGTTGGCAAGAAGTTAGTCAACGGGTTGAAGGAGTATTACCGTTATTTATAGAAATGTTTGATTATGATCCACGTCGTCGAAAATCAGATCGATTTCGGCATAAAGAAATGACTCAAGATTATGCTCAAATTTTGGATTTACATTTACCAAAACGACGTTGTATTTTAAGATTTTGTGATCACAGTTATAATTTTCAAGACGGAATAGATTTTAGTCAATTTTCTCAGGAAACTCAAGCCCTTCCCCAAAGCCAAAACACCACTCGCATTAACTGGAATTTGTTAACTGAACAGTTAAATCAATCTTTAACCCAGACTCAACTGTGGTCAGAATTTACGCCTTTTGCAGAAACCACCTTAGATTATACTCAACTTCTAGGCCGTCTTATCCCTTATATTGATGTACCTCGTAAATCGGAAAGTCTTTGGGATAATGCCTTTCATCTTTATAGTGGTTTAGTTTTTTTTAAACAATTATAGAAACCCGATTTCTTCAAGAAACCGGGCTTCTGATGGCGTGGTTTTTATTGATTTTTAAGCCTTAATTAAAGTTGAGCATTCACATCATTAGAATGGGTCGTATCCATGAAATCCCGACGTCCACCACCTCGGTCGGGTTCATAGGGGCCATTGAGTCGGGTGCGGGCGGAAAGTAATTGTTGGTCAGTTAGAATATCTGATAATTGATGGGCACTAGGATTAACAGCTAAAGCGTTAGTTGTCAGACCAATCAATAAAGAAACTGATAAAACTAAAGATGTATAGGTTTGCATAATAGAGTGTCCGTTTAAGTCTATCCACTTCTGTATACAAACCCTGAGTCTTTAGATCAGGATTAGTCGGAAAACGTTTTTGACTTCTCCTGATTTAATCCGGGTATTAACCCTTTTTTAACGGGTGTAAAAGTTAGAAATCAGTCTGATCAATAAACTGACATCAATTAACTTTCAGAAAACCGCTTTTAAGGGTTTTGAATGGAATTCAAGGTTTCTACAATTAACCAATTTCCTGAAAGATTGAATCGTCCGTAAAGCGTTAAGGTTGAGGGACTAATAAGGTTTTGTAATTGTTCGTTAATTTCTGGGTGTAACGTGACTAATTTTGCCGTTTGACCTGTAAATTTTCCTTGAGTTAGGGTAAAGGTATAATCTTGATCCTGTTGACGCTGAAAAACACCTGAAAAAGGCTGACTATTCGGAGAAGGATAGGAAGAAATTCCAAATGCGGGACAATTAGCATCAATCGGATATAATTCAGGGTGATCTAAATAATAATATTGCCACTTTAACCAATCAGGGTGATCGGGAGTTAAATTAAATAAAGGAATCACCGCTTGCGGAGCAATTCTATCAGTTAGCAAAGCATTTTGTAACGTTCTAACCGATAATTCATGGGGTTTTATTCCTTGTTCAATACATAACGCTGCTGCCATTCCTGTCGCCTGTCCTATTCCTAATACCACAGGTTGTAAACGAGTCGCACCGTTAGCAATATGGGAAACAGAAATATTTTTTTCACAGACGAATAAATTATCAACACTAATAGGAATTAACGCTCGATAGGGAATAGTAAAAGGAGTTCCTGTCCAACGTCCTCCCCAACGTAAACTTTTAGGTTTTACAAGCCATTCAAAAGTGGTATAATGATGATCATTAGCATAATTTCCAATAGCGATCGCTTCACATTCTCCCCTTTCATTGATGGGTAATAAAGCCGTATAACCCTTGTCAGTCGGTAAAATATCCTGTTCTCGAATGGTAGTTAATCCTTGAACTCGACGGCTTTCTCGATAATAAGGATGTAAAGCAAAAGCGGATAAAATAGTTGGATTTGTATTAAAATTAGGTCGATTTTCTATGGGGAAAGTTCCCGTTGCTAACCCATAACGTCGTCCGAGTTGTTGTTGAATAAACCGGGCAAAACTTAAACTATGCCAAAAACTTTCTTGCCAAAATTGTAACCGTTCAGTTTCGGAACCGATTAAACGATCTAATTTTTGATCATAATCATTTCCGTGAATCGGCCAATTAATCATAAATCGTTCACCCGGAAGTTTCCCATAGTTGAGAAACGATTCTGCACCGTAATTTTTCCAAGCATTTGTAAATAATTCTGGAGTCTCAATTGGAGGTGCTGGAATTTCTGGGGCGATTTGATTTTCTCCAAAATCCTGCATCATAAACACCCAGGTAGGAGCTTGAATAGGGGTATTTTTGATGATGGGGAATTCTCCTAGAGGAGCGCTGGGTTCTTGCCATTGAGTTTGTAATTCCCATCCCCAACGATAGGGAATTTCAGCGAGTTCTAAAAGGTCGCCTAATTCTGTTGCATCTAAGATGATTTTCGCTTTAATTATATAAGATTGAAATCGAACCTCTGTAATAGAATTTTCTTGTTTAACAACTTCTAAAGGGTACTGTCCTGAAATCCATAATAAATTAGGTTCTGCTTTCACCCAATCTGCTAAAATATTAGCTCCTATTTTGGGATGATAAGTAAAGAAACTCACCCAAGCATAATCTAATCCTCCCGGTTGACGCTGGTTTAATTCCCGGAGAAATGCCCCCCAAATTCCCGTTTGAAATGCTACTAATTCATTACCATCCGGCGCTGGAACTCCCCCAGATGTTAACATTCCTCCTAACATTGACCATTGACTGACTAAAATCGTCTTTGCCCCTCGACGAGCGGCTTGTAATGCTGCCGCAGTTCCCCCTGTTCCTCCCCCAACCACTAAAACATCCGCTTGTAATTGATTCATGAGAAGTTTTTTAACAAAAACAACGATAAAAATTATCGGTTAAAATCAGGTTTAGTGTCAGGGTGATTTGTTAATTCTTGTAGTAAGCCCTTCAGGGCTGAATACAAAAGATGGGGGAAAAGCCCTAAAGGGCTTACTACGCATAATATTTGGATTCAATGGCAAAAATTCTATTTTCAAAACCCAAATTAACCCTATGGGGGTTTTTCGTGACCGTTGCGGTCATCGTTGGACATTCATCAACAACCCAGGCTCAATCGCCCTTTTCTCAAGCGATACAGGTTCCTCCATCAACCGGAAATTTCCCCGTTGAAGATAGCCAAGGTTATACCCTAGGGCCAGGAGATTTGCTCCAACTGGATATTTTTAATGTTCCTGAATATAGTGGCAATAATGGTCAGCATCAAGTTGGAATTGATGGTTCTGTAAATTTGCCCTTAATTGGGAATTTGGTGGTGAAAGGGCTCACCTTAGACCAAGTAACCGCCATTGTTCAACAACGCTACGGGGAATATTTACAACGACCTTTATTAACGGTGCAATTACTCGCAGCCCGTCCTCTACAAATTGCTGTGACTGGAGAGGTTCAACGTCCGGGGTCTTATATGTTGTCTGCGAGTACAGACGCGCCATGGCGCGTCTCTACGAACAATTCCTTAATGGCGACTCCAGAAGTGCAGAAGATGGGGGGGCGTTTACCAACCATTACCCGTGTTTTGCAAATGGCCGGAGGAATTACCGCCTCGGCGGATGTTCGACAGGTGAAAATTCGTCGTTCTCTGGGAAATGGGGGAGAAAAAATTCTGAATTTGGATTTATGGGAATTGGTACAAACGGGGGATTTACGCCAGGATATTACTTTGCGCGATGGTGACACGATATATATTCCCACCGCCACAGAACACAATGCGCTGGAATCTTCCCAATTAGTTACGGCTAATTTTGCCAGTAATAACAATCAACCGATTAATGTAGCGGTTGTTGGGGCGGTTAATCGCCCTGGAACCCATACCTTAAGGGCTGAACCCATTCCCCAAGTTTCCCCAGAACCGGGTCAATTAACTGAAGGTGTTGTTTCAACGGCCAGTGGGGGAATATTGACTGTAACACAAGCCTTGAAAGTGGCGGGGGGAATTACGTCCCAAGCGGATATTAGAAATATTCAGGTAAGACGTCTGACCCGGACGGGAACAGAACAACACATTCAGGTTGACCTGTGGAAACTTTTACAGGAAGGAGATGTCACTCAAGATGCGATGTTACAACAGGGAGATACAATTATTGTGCCCACGGCGACAACGGCTGAAACGGAAGAAAATGCAGAAGTAGCCGCCGCGAGTTTTTCTCCTGATACGCTAAAAATTAGTATTGTGGGTGAAGTGGTCTCTCCAGGGGCGAAAAGTGTTGCTCCGAATACATCCCTGAATCAAGCGCTGGTGGAGGCGGGGGGATTTAATGAATCTCGTGCTAATAAGAAAGAGGTGGAGTTAATTCGCTTACATCCCAATGGAACAGTTTCTCGACGACCAATTCCGATTAATTTATCGGCGCAAGTAAACGAAGAAACGAATCCTAAGCTGAGAAATAATGATGTTATTGTTGTCGGTCGGTCGGGGGGGGCTTCCTTCCGAGATGGTTTAGGAACAGTGTTAAATTCCTTAAGTCCGATTAACAATTTCTTGGGATTATTTCGGTTTGTTAATATTTTTTAGGAGAGGGAATAGGGAATTACGAATTAAGAATTACGAATTACAAAACTTAAATTGTTGAAATTACCCCCAAAATTAAGATGAAAACTAGGAAATTATCTCGGTTATCTGCTGCTCATCCTCAAAATAAACCGCTCTATTCTGTAGAAAGAATTCCGTCCGGGAGTCCTGTATATTATGATGCAGATTTATATCCTTTGGAATATAATCCGGGAGAAAAATTTAATTTTTGGCAGGTTTTATGGAAACGAGCTATTGCGGTTTTAGGAGTGACAACAGCCGTTACTACTGGAGTTTATCTGTGGACAATTAATCAAACTCCTGAATATAAAGGGTCGTTTCAAATTTTAGTTGAATCTCAGCCTCAACTTCAGCCTAAATCCTCTGAGGTAGAGGGGAAGACCGATTTAGATTATTATTCCCAAATCGAAATTTTACAAAGTCCTAAATTAATGTCAGGAATTCTGAAAGCGATTCAAACCCGCTATCCTGAAGTGACTTATGATTCTCTGTTTAATAAAACAACAGGACAAACCTTTTGGAAACATGATATTCTCTCAATTAAACCGTTAAAAGCAACTCGAATTGTAGAGGTAAGTTATCAAGATGCTGAACCTCAGAAAGTGCAATTTGTTTTAGAAAAACTTGCTGAGGGCTATTTAAAATATAGTATTCCTGAAGATAAAAAGGCTCAAGATCGGGAACAACAATTCAAGTTAATTCAACAGCAAATTACTCAATTAGAGAAAAAAATTCCGCAATTTCAGCAAGAAATTCAAAAAATACAACAACAATATAAATTTATTGACCCCCAACTCCAAACTCAATATTTAGCTCAACAAAATAGTCAAATACAATCCCAAAAGTTAGAAACTCAAGCTCAACTTCAGCAACAGGAATCTCAATATCAAACCTTACAACAACAATTAGGATTAAAACCCGAACAAGCATTACTCGCATCCGCCTTAAGTCAATCTCCCCAATATCAAAGCTTATTGCAAGAGTTACTACAATTAGAGACAAAAATTGCCATTGAATCTGCCCGTTTTAAAGGAAATGCTCCTCAAATTCAAGTATTATTAGATCAGCGATCGCAATTATTACCCTTATTAGAACAGGAAGCGAAACGGATTTTAGGAAAAAATTCTGATCAGGTTGATCCTAATATTATCCGGTTTCAAGATTCTATTAGAATGGAACTCATCCAGCAGTTAGTGATGACGGCTAATAATATTGAGATGTTGAAGGTGAGAAATGAAGTTTTAGAAAAAGCGGCTCAAGAATTTAACCAATATTCTCAAGTGTTTCCGGTGGTTTTTAGTCGTTATAACAGTTTACAACAACAGTTAAAAACCACGAATACTCAACTGACAGAACTCACCAATAAACGCCAAGCCATGCAATTAGAAGTTGTTCCCAAAACGAAACCGGAACCTTGGGAACTAATTGCACCTCCTCGCATTCCCAGCCAAACCAATGGCGAATTACTGGCTGTTTCTCCCAATGTTCCTTTAAATTTAGCATTAGGAGGATTAGCGGGATTATTCTTAGGAGCAATTACGGCTCAAATTCTGGAACGATTCAATAATGTTTATCGCACGACCCATGAAGTTACTGATAGTATTGGTTTACCCTTATTAGGGGTAATTCCAGCCAGTAATGAGGCGTTAATGCTTCCGGGTTCTGTTGCACCGACTCTTGATATTTCTAATATCACCTATCCCGCTTGTAGCCCATTCCAAGAGGCATTCCGAGCTTTAAATACAAATTTACGCTTACTCAATCCTGAAGGAACTGTGCGTTCCTGTGTGATTACATCTGCAACTCCATCTGATGGAAAATCTACCATTGCCATGAATTTAGCACAAGGAGCAGCAGCAATGGGTCAACGGGTTTTGTTAGTTGATGCTGATTTACGTTGTCCTCGAATTCATACCATGTTAGAGCTTTTAAATCAACAAGGTTTAACTAATATTATTACAGAAAAACTAGAGTTTAAAACCGTGATTAAACAAGCTCCTAACGAGGATAATTTATATGTCTTAACCGCCGGAGACTTTTATCCTGATCCGACTCGGTTATTATCCTCAAAACAAATGCAAGAGTTAATGAAGCAATTGCAGGAATCTTTTGATTTAATTATTTACGATACCGCTCCAATTTTAGGGTTAGCTGATGCTAATTTATTAGCACCTCATACGGATGGGTTAATGATGGTTGTGGGTTTAGGAAAAACTGACCGAGAAGCTTTTAGTTTAGCTTTGAGAGAAATTAACACCGCCGGGGTTCCTGTATTAGGAATGGTTGCTAATGGAGATAAACAAGAAACCCATTATTATCGAGATTATTAAACCCATTGTCGAACTTCGGTCATGGAATATTTTTCTTGAACAATGGGAATGTTCAATCTCAATAAATTTAGTTGAATTAGAGCTTGATTTAGCCTAGAAAGATAAAGATTTAAGGTTATTAATTCTCTGTTTAAAGTTTAATCAAAACAAATAAAACGAACTCAACTTCTGAGTTTTAAAGATGATAAGATATAATAACTTTCACGTTTTTTCATCTATCTTTAGATAGAATCATTCTATCTAGTCTCCCCTTTACCCAAACCTGAGCTCGTGAACAACAAATATACGCAAGTCAAAGAAGTTCTCAGTCTGTGTTTACCTGCTGAAAATGTTGTCTCCTTGTTGGAGCAAGTTCATCTTCAACTGGATGCCGATCCTGATACCGTGCTGGAAGTTGTAACAACAATTCGAGATTTTTCCCAGCGTCAGGGTTGTTCCTTTGGAACCGCTTTTTCCCTATTTCGGCAGTGTCGTAACTTAGGCGATTGGCAACGATTAAAAAACTTATAATCTTATATCAGATTCTAGCATTTTTTTACTCAATTGCCAACTCTGCATGACTTTTCTTTAAGTACAGAGGTCAGAATTTTTTACAATTTCTATTAGCTTTTATTAACCCCTAACCCCACCCCAGTTTATCCCCAAGCGGAATAATTGAGGTGGGGTTTCTGTTAACTTCTTCAGCTTAGGTGGTACTCGGAAGATCGGTTGGGTTAGGGTTGGAAGAACTGGGAACGTAATACTCAGCCGAACTGGGAGCCACACCGCCCGCACCATTGGGGCCTTTTCCTTCGTTGGCATTTTTTGCTTCTTCTTGAGTAATGGTAGGATTACGATTAATGGCGGCGACTCTCGCACCTGGATTTTGGGCGACTTCTTCGGGTAAAGTCTCCGAATTTTCAGTTTGATTTTGACTCATCATTTTCTCCTGATTTTATATCCAATTTTGAGTATCTTTTTACTAAGATAATGATGTTAAATCAATCATCCTTCCTCCAAAAGATGTAAATTTTTCTCTATTTTTTACCCCAGGGACTAGGAAAAATCAACATCTATTGATACACTAAACAACGTGATCAATACGGGGGGTTTCTGATGTCTACTTATGATGTCATCATCATTGGTGCAGGCCATAACGGGTTGGTTTGTGCCGCTTATCTTCTCAAAGCTGGGTATAGTGTTTTACTATTAGAAAAACGTCCCGTTCCAGGAGGGGCTGCTACTACAGAAGAAGTCATTCCCGAAGATGCACCGGGATTTAAGTTTAACCTCTGTGCCATTGATCATGAATTTATCCATCTTGGCCCCGTTGTAGAAGAATTAGAATTAACAAAATATGGCTTAGAGTATTTATATTGTGACCCCGTTGTGTTTTGTCCTCATCCCGATGGACGGTATTTTTTAGCTCATCGTTCTGTGGAAAAAACCTGTGCAGAAATTGCTCGATATAGTGAACGAGATGCCCGCAAATATAAAGAATTTGTTGAGTATTGGCAACGATTAATGAATGCCGTTAGCCCTTTATTTAATGCCCCTCCGACTTCAATTATTGATATTGCTAAAAACTTTGACCGAGAAGCATTTATTGATTTATTAGCGGTCTTGGGAGGAAAAGATAAAATCTTAGATTTTGTCAGAACGATGTTAATTAGTCCAGAGGATTTAGTTAATGAATGGTTTGATACGGAAATTGTTAAAGCTCCTTTAGCAAGATTAGCATCAGAAATTGGTGCTCCTCCCTCTCAAAAAGGCATTTCTGTAGGCGCAAGTATGTTAGCAATGCGTCATCATCCGGGAATGTCTCGACCTCGCGGGGGTACAGGTGCATTAACTCAAGCCTTAGTGAATTTAGTTAAACATTTAGGAGGCGTTATTTTAACAGACACTCCGGTTCAAAAGTTATTAATTGATAACGGTCGTGCTGTTGGAGTTAGAGTTTCAAACCAGCAAGAATATCGAGCAAAACGGGGAGTGATTTCTAATATTGATGCGAGGCGGTTATTTTTACAATGTGTTGATGCGATGGATATAGACGCAGCCGACCCCAATTTACGAGAACGGTTAGACCGTAAAATGATTAATAATAATGAAACGATTCTCAAAATTGATTGTGCTTTGTCGGAACCTTTACGATTTGATGCTTATAATCATCAAGATAGTTATTTAATCGGATCAGTTTTAATTGCAGATTCTGTTAATCATGTTGAAAAAGCCCATAATTTATGTACCGTTGGGGAAATTCCTGATCAAGATCCGTCAGTTTATTTAGTGGTTCCAACAATCTTAGATCCCTCTATGGCTCCTGAAGGAAAACATACCTTATGGATTGAATTTTTTGCCCCCTATCAAATAGCAGGAGCCGAAGGAACGGGGTTAAATGGAACCGGATGGACGGATGAGTTAAAATATAAAGTCGCAGATCGAGTGCTGGATAAAATTGCTGAATATTCTCCTAATCTCAAGCATTCAATTTTAGCGCGTCGGGTCGAAAGTCCGGCGGAATTGGGAGAACGGTTAGGGTCTTATAAAGGCAATTGTTATCATATTGATATGACCTTAGATCAAATGATTTTTTTCCGTCCCCTCCCTGAATTAGCGAATTATACCACCCCCATTCAAGGTTTATTTTTAACGGGTGCAGGTACTCATCCAGGGGGGTCAATTTCAGGAATGCCGGGTCGCAATTGTGCTCGTGTATTTCTTCAAGCTCAAAAACCCCTGAATCAAGTTTTAAAACAGACCCAAAATTCCCTCAAATCGATTTGGCAGTCCCTAGGACAAGGTTAATCATGGGGATCTATTAAAGTAGCATTTAATTCAGTATTTTTTTAGCTGAACGTTGATTCTTGACACGGACTCAATTCCAGAATTGCGATTAAATTTGAGTTTCAGGGATTTTGTTACAAAAATATTTTTGTAAATTCAAGTAATTTTTTATACATTTTTAATCGTATAAATACTGATAAATTATTGATAATCTCATTCGTAAAATGGCTTGTGTTCCTGATCAGAATTTTTCTTTTGGTAATAACATCAGTCTGAGTCTCTCGGTGGATAAAAATTAAAGAATTACCCAGTATCCACTTTGAGTTATAACAGAAGTATAGTTATAAACCCTTAATCATAAATCCCATGAAGCCAACAGAACATAGTCCTACCTCTATTTTAATGAGTCCTCGTGAATTATTAGATCGTTATGCAACAGGAAAACGGGGTTTTATTGGGGTAAATTTGCAGGGTGCTGATTTAAGAGGAGCCGTATTAAAAAGTATTTTACTTTGGCAAAGTAATTTAAAATCGGCGAATTTAAGTGGTGCTGATTTAAGCAATTCTCATTTATTTGCTAACTTAATTCAAACTAATTTAAGTGGGGCTGATTTGTCGAGTGCTAAATTAATTTATGCCGACCTTAGAAAGGCAGATTTAACCTGTGCTAAATTATTTAAAACCAATTTGAAAGGTGCCGATTTAAGAGGGGCTGATTTAAGAGGAGCTAAATTAATTTATACAGATCTCGAAGATGCTAATTTAATAGGAGCTAATTTAAGGGGGGTAATTTTATTTGCGGTTAATTTGAATCAAGCTAATTTAGCTGAAACTGATTTAAGTCAAACTACATTTATTAAAACTGAGACTACATCTGCTATTTTATCAGATCCAGAAGCCAACTGAAAACAAAATATCTGAATTTTAAAACAGTCAGTTTTTGTAATAGCTTGATTCTTAGCACTAGGGGCATTTATCAAAACGGGATTTCAAGCCTAAAATTTTTAAATTTAAAATAGTTTCTACGGTTAATTGTTGATCGGTTTTAAAGTTGGTTTGGGAATAGCGATCGCTTAAATAATCCAGATGTCTATGTTCTCCAGTCGAAACACTGAATAAGCGATTTTCTTGTTTTGCTTTTGTAAAAACCGTTGAATGATGACCTCGATTTAGTAATAATATTTCACCTAATTTTGCCCAATGATCTTGATTTCCCACAAGATGAAACAACTGATCCATATCATTTAATCCTGGAGATAACCTAAACACGCCTCCGTAAGAAATAATAATCAATTTAGAGGAAAGATATTGTTTTAAATAAGGGAGGGAAGCTAACGCCATTCCTGTCCCTGTACTTCCGCACAAAAAGATCAGTTGACTAGGAGTAGATTTTGGTAAACCCAGGCGGTTTAATAAACAGTGTGCAATATCTTTTCCATAATAATTTGTTAACCCTAAAATTAAAATCGTTTGCCAAAAGTTGTGTAACGACATCACCCATAAAGGTAGGGGTTGAAGGTGTAAAAATTTCCAAAGTCGGGATAAAATTAAGGTTTTATGGGTCAACGGTTGCCAAGGAAAGGGTTCAGCAATAATTTGATCAATTTGATAAGCTTGGGTAATTTTATTAATAAAATTGATTTGTTCTGGGTCTAAATGGTCTTGGGTATAGTCACTAATTCCGGTGATAAAAACTAACGCAGTTTGCCAAGGTTGGGTAGGTATTTGGGTTTGTTGAGATTGTTGATGCCAGGTATACCACCATAGTATAGTTTCTATTCCGGTGAAAAATAGAATGAATGCGATCGCACTGAATATAATATCTATAACTAATATCATTGCTTTAAACAGAATCTCGACGTTGAATAAATTCAAACCCTCCCTCTTCGGTTAATTGCATAATATGTCCTCTCCAGTTAATATTTCGGGGTAAAAACAGGGAAATAATAATATGAATGGGTAGTAAAATTTGCACAAGAATTAAGACGATAATATGGGTCTTGGGTGTTGCATTCCGCAGATAATTTTGATTAAAGTTGCTTAATAGGGCATAATTTAAACCAAAGTAAATCAGTCCATAGATTAACCCATAAAGGGAAGGGAAGAATAGAGTATAAAGGAAGACGAGAAAGGGAAACAGGGTGGGCAAAAATGCCATTAAGTAAAAGACAATTAATTCTTGAACCGAGGAAGATTTTAAAATCGAGGCTTGAGGAAAAATAAACCAGCGTGTGATTAGGTTAAAATAGTGGGTAGAATCTTGAATTTGGGTACTAATTCCATGACAAACGGGAGTTTGGGCGAGTTGATAACCCTGTTTGCGGAAATGTTGGGCGATTGCATAATCATCTACAATAAATTTATCTAAAGTTGCAAATCCATCCACTTTTTCTAACACCTCTCGTTTGATTACAAAAAACATTCCATTAATTGTAAAAGGATTAATTAGATAAGTATAGGGAATATAGGTCAGTAAGTTATTCCCATTCACGACACTAGAGACTAAGGTTGACCAAAAATTAGAAAAATTGACATAATAAGGTAAACCAAAGGCAACACCAATCTCCGGTTTTTCTAAATAGGCAAGGCACTGATCAAAAGCTTGATTGGGTAACATTGTGTCATCATCTAAAACCGCAATAATATTACCCGTTGCTTCCTTCAGTCCGGCAATTAGTTTAAACATTTTGGGACTAATTTGATTGGGGGATGGAGGTAGAGAAATTAATTTAACCTTAACATCGGGATAGGTTTCTATCAATTGATGACATCCCGCCTGTGCGACTGGATCATTTTCATCAATTAACCAAATAAATTCTAGTTGATAGGGTGTTTTTAGTGCTAAATTGTTGCTCAGACAGTCCCATAGGGTCGGATCACCGCTTAAAATGGGTTGTAAGATAGAAATTGTATAGGTTTCCAGTGGGAGGAAAGATTCAGCCTCAAGTTTAGCTTTTTGAAAAAATTGTTGAATTAAAATCCATTTGATCACCCGTTCTGCTAATCCAATTAAACCTAAAATTAATATCAAAATATTCATAATTTTTCCTTATTCAGTTAGCGATAAATTAAAAGTTTAATATTCTAAAACTATCCCCCCAACGGAAAATCCGGCGGAGGTTCCTAATAGCAAAATGCGATCGCCTCGATGAATTTTATTCTGTTGAATTGCTTCATGGAGGGTCATCGGAATCGAAGCAGCGATTGTATTTCCGTGATTGTGAGCAATAACCATCCATTTTTCTTCAGGAATATTTAATCCTTTACGAATTAAACCCATTGCCATTAAACTTGCTTGATGGGGAATGACAAAATCAATATCTTCTAAGGTTAACCCCGCAGGTTGTAACAATCGTTCTAAAAATCCGGGTAAAATTTGAGAGGCTAAACGGTAAATTGCCCGACCTTGCATTTTAAATAAAAATCGATCCATATTGTCCGAGTATTCACGGGGATGATAACGATTTCCTCCGGCTAAACATTGGGATAAATCTGCACCTTCACTATAAGTTTCTTGGCGAGAACAGATAATTTTTGAACCTTCTTCGGGATTAGTTTTACCAATAATTGCAGCAGCGGCGCCATCTCCAAATAAGGTACTGGTTTCTCGATCCTTCCAATCAACAGCTAGGGCAATTTCTGAAGCCACTAATAGCACCCGTGAATAGCGTCCTGCATCTACTAAATAAGAGAGGGTATCTAACCCAACAACAAAACTTAAACAAGTTGAATTAATATCAAAAGTGGCAATTCCTGAAGACTCTCCTCCGAGTTGTTTTTGGACTAAAGCAGCAGTACAAGGAATAGACTGTTCAGGAACACTACTGGTACAAACAATACAATCAATATCATTTAAGGATAATCCCGCCGTTTCTAAGGCTTTTTTAGCTGCCATTGCCCCCATTTGAGAAGCGGTTTCATCTTGAACAAAGTAACGAACTTTGACCCCAGATTTTTTTTCAATCCAAGTGGCTTCAATTCCTAATTTTTGCCCTAATTGTTCAGCAGTAACTTGATTTTTAGGTAAGTATTTTCCCGTTGCTAAGAGTTTCACTTGTCTAACTTGGGCTAAGTGATGAGCAGATTGGGAAGTTTCTAGGGTTTTTGTCCTGAAATGGGGAGAATTATTGAGATGGCTACGACTAATCACCATATTGTTCTGGACTTTGCTAATATTCCCAAAGCCTATCATTGTTTTTTTGAGGTTGAGAACAATTTAAAGATTAAATTTAGATTCTTTAGGTCTGTTCCTTTTGAGTTTTGATGGCAGACCCGAAAAGTTGAATTCCGATGCCAAAGTTGAGCTTGAGGAACAGATCAAATCTAACGGAATTTTCCGGTCTAAACTGTCTGATCTCCGCCATTAGAAAGGGGGAAATCCTCTTCACTTTTAACTTAGACCCACCTATCCGATTACAAACGGCTGTTGTCGGGATGGCCGTTGTCGGTTTCCGGATCAGAAAGACTGTTCTGCCCACTAGAGCTAAAATTACTCCAGGTGCTATCGTCAGAGATGAAAAGCGGATTCCATCTGAATCGCTCTTTTCCAACTTGGGAGCATAAAAACTTAAAATTCTGAAATTAGCTCATAAAACCGAGAAGATATGCTAAACTTAAAATTGAGAGTTCTTGAGTTTTTGGGCAAATTGCTCAATGCAGAATAGAGCTATTTTCAAGGGTTGGCAGGATAGTTAGGAACACAACTCAAACTTGTTCTAGCTTGATTTTCCTTGTCCGACGATCACCCCAGATTGATCCTTTGTTGCTCTTGTCAATCGATAGAAACTTACTCGGATTGACAAGAGGAGAATTTAGCATCAAGCTGGCATTCAATCTTAAAATTTATTAGGTTAAATTGGATATGGTACCCAGAGAATTTTTAAAGACTGTAGCCACGAGAGTAGGAATTTCCGACAATGAACTCGAAGTCATGGCACGGGCAATCCAAGGCGAACCCATGACCACAATTTCTAAGCATTTAGGAGTTCGCAAGGACGCCTTGCAGAAACGTTTAGGAGAAGTGTATAGGAAATTAAACATTACCGGGGCTGGCCCAGGAAAGTTAGCCAAACTTCAGCAACGGTTATTAGCAGAATATCAATCGGAAGGAAATCAACTCGGCGGACAAAACGGCCAATCGGGTCGCAAAAAACGCTTACTGGGAGGGGGTGATGCTCAGGGTTTCAGTAGTAATGTCCAAATTGATTGGGGTAGCGCGCCTCGATTAGGAGCTTTTTATGGCCGTTCAGAACCCTTAGCCACCTTAAAACAAGGATTAGTGACAGAACGTGTTCCTCTGATGATGCTGGAAGGGATTGGAGGAATTGGAAAAACCGCATTAGGGGTAAAATTAGTCCAAGAAATTGCCCCCGACTTTGACCAAGTAATTTGGCGATCGCTGCGAGATAAACCCTCTCCCAGTGAATTTATTGCCGCTACGTTTCCCGCTACCTCAAAACCCCCCTTAGATTGGGATGATTCGGAACAAATTGCTGAATTCATCAAAACCCTATCCAATTCTCGATATTTACTGATTATCGATGAAGTGGAATATATTTCACAACTGGGAAGTAAAGATGCAGCCTTCAAAAGTTATGAATTCCTCCTGCAACAATTGAGCGAATCTTCCCATCGCAGTAGCGTGTTATTAATGGGTTGGGAAATTCCTCCCTCCTGGCAAAAATTTGCCTCTAAACCGTCTATTCAGTTAACAGGCTTATCTGAACAAGACTCTCAACAAATGTTACTTTCCGGTCAGGAAACCCTCTATTTGGATGGAAAATACCTGTCAGAGTTAGTGCATTTATGTGGGGGTAATCCCTTAATCTTAAAATTATGGTCGGCTAAAATTCCGGATTTAACGATAGGAAATCTGACCAAATTAATCAAGCAAAATACCTTAGTGATTGAAGAATTGGTTCGTCAATATCTGCGAGCCGATCAAGAATTGTCAGAGCTTGAAATTCGTTTAGTTTGTTGGTTAGCCGTGAATCCCAAACCAGCCACCTTAAGTGAGTTGGCAACGGATTTGATCCTCTCGGAAACCGGAACGGAAGTTCAAATTTCCTTAGATTTCTTAATCGAGCGATCGCTGTTAGAAGCCGTCCCAGGTCAACCCATTAGTTACACCATTAACAGCAATTTCAAGAAAGAAATTTGGTATCAATTGATGGGTAAATCCTTCAATGAACTGGGTTATAAACACTATTTAGAAGGAGAATTCCAATCCGCTAAAACTGATTTATTGCAAGCCGTTCGTTATCATCCCGCCTTAAGTGCAGGTCATTATAACCTGGGGTCTACTTACGAGAAACTAGAACAGTTTGAACCCGCGAAAAAACATTATCAAATTCTCGTTGATGTTGACAATAACCGGGCAGCACAAGCGGCTGTTAATAATTTAGCTCGGTTAGAAATTTTAGAAGGCAAAACCCACGAAGCTATTGATAAATTAGAAAAAACCCTCGTACAGGTTAAAGATAAAGGAGTTCGCTCTGCTTTACATAAAAATCTGGGCTGGGCTTATTTCTTGCAAAATAATCCTAAACAAGCTGAAGTTGAGTTACGTCAATCTTTAGAATTAAAAGAATCTAATGCCGTAGCTTACTATATTTTAGCTCAAGTTTTAGAAGCCCAAAACCGTCACAAACAAGCCCTAGCATTTTGGAAAACGGCTTTAGAACAGGACGAAACGGATCAACAATCTAACGGCGTTACCTGGCGTTTACCCGAATTACTCACCTGGCGCATGATGGCCCGTCAACGCTTACAATAAAAACGTTTAGAAACNACATCGCTGGTGTCCCCTTGTCCCCCCGTCCCCATCTCCCCCCAACAAAAAAAAGGGCAAATCAATACAGATGCCCTGATATTCAAAGAATTCTACAGTTAAGTTTTAATTACGCCCACATTAGAAGATTAAGTCAATCATTTGCGTTTTTACCCATGATTTTGTTTTGGAGATGGGTAGAACCTAGCATGAAATTTAAAATTATCCTTATTCTTTATAATATTTTAAGATTTAACCCCTAAAAAAGGATCTTCTGATTGAAAAACATCAGATTTTGTATCCTGCTTACTAAAGGAATACGAAGCGAAAACTGTACGATTTGAAAATAGGGTTTATGCAGGTGGATTTCAGGTGTTTCCAACCAGTTCTTAAGAAGATCAAAGGTCTGGCAGAAACACACTCAAATTTTTAAATCAACCCGTTTGTACTCAAACAGAAACGGGTTAATTCAGCGTCGTTATCAGGACGGGAAATCACTATGAACTCTACTTTTCTGAATCCCCCTAAAACCGCCACAATCGCGATCATCGGTGGTGGTTTTAGTGGTGCTTTGGTCGCCACCCATTTACTCAAGACCGCAACTCAACCTCTCACCATTAAGTTGATTGAGCGTAGTCATTCCTTTGGCAAGGGAATTGCTTACAGCACTGATGCCACCTGTCATTTACTGAATGTATCCGCAGGTAATATGAGTGCCTTTCCCAACGATCCAGGACATCTACTCCGTTGGCTTCAACACAATAAAAACACCTTAAAACCTCTCCTTGGTGCAGAGGTTAATCCCAGTACCTTCATTCCCCGCAAAGTTTATGGTTTATACATTCAGTCGATTTTGGCAGAAGCAGAAGCCACAGCCAATAGCGATATTCGCTTAGAGCGATTAACCGATGAAGTGGTTGCGATCGCCCCGTCAGGAACAGATGCAATCCTGTCTCTGGCAAGTGGTGACTCCTTTTATGCGAATAAAGTCGTTTTAGCATTAGGGAACACACCTTTTACCTGCCATGCCAACGAGAATATAGCCAGCTATCAACGCCATGCTTGGTCAGCCGATGCCCTAACGGATCTCGCTCAAGACGCACCAGTTTTGATCATGGGTACGGGACTGACGATGGTAGATATGGTTTTGTCTCTCCATGAACAAAAGCATCAAGGCAAAATTTATGCCGTGTCTCGACGAGGATTGTTTCCCCAGCGACATCAAGCCACTCAATTTTATCCCAGCTTTCTGACTCCAGAAACAGCACCCACAACAGCCCTGAGTTTACTGCATCGAGTTCGTGCTGAGGTGAAGTCTGCTGTGTCCTTGGGCTATGACTGGCGAGGAGTGATTGATTCTCTGCGCCCCATTACTCCCCAACTCTGGCAGCAACTATCAACGGTTGAACAGCAGCGTTTTCTACTTCATATTGCCCCTTATTGGGATGTTCATCGTCACCGAATTGCTCAAAAAGTAGCAGATATCTTAGGGGAACTGTTAGATTCCGGTCAATTGACGATTACAGCAGGGCGGATTCAAGATTATCAACAATTACCCGATGGTGTAGCCGTCACGGTTCGCCAACGCAACACTCAAACGAATACTATTTTCAACGTTAGCCGTGTGGTGAATTGCACAGGCATAACGGTTGATTATCGGAAATTTGACCATCCTCTAATTACCAGTTTGCGATCACAAGGGCTCATTCGTCCGAATCCTCTTGGCTTAGGATTAGATACCGCCGTCAACGGGGCTCTCTGGTCAGCCGATGGACAGATTTCGACTCTCTTTTATACCCTAGGAACTCCACGCAAAGGGGATTTGTGGGAAACGATCGCCGTTCCAGAAATTCGAGAACAAGTCCAAGCCTTAGCCGAGACGTTATTGCGCTCACTCCCGTTGTCTGTCCGTTCTATTCCTACTATCCATCTATACCCCTTGTCGCGAGAGGATCGTCAAGTTGTAGAAGAACTCAGCCCAGGAATTTTCCCCTCAAACTTACTCTTTCGCCAATTCTTTGACCCGGAAACCAGTAGCTACACATACTTGATTGCTGATCAACAAACAGGAGATGCGGTTTTGGTCGATCCCGTTTTAGAGCAGGTTGACCGTGACTTACGAGTATTAGATGAACTGGAATTGAAATTAAAGTATTGTTTGGAAACCCATCTCCATGCCGATCATATTACAGGGGCTGGCAAGCTGAGAAAACAAACGGGTGCTCAGGTGATTGTTCCCCAGAATCCGACAGTAACCAAAGCCGATCATTCCTGGGTCGGTGGTGAAACGATCAACATCGGCTCCGTCATGATTGAGGCGATCGCCACACCCGGCCATACGGCTAGTCACATCGCCTATTTAGTGAATAAGACCCATCTGTTAACAGGGGATGCCTTATTGATTCGGGGTTGTGGACGCACGGATTTTCAAGGAGGCGATCCGGGAACCCTCTATGATGGGGTAACGCAACGGTTATTTACCTTGCCAGACGAAACGTTAGTTTATCCGGCCCATGACTATAAAGGCTGGACTGTTTCCACCATTGGCGAAGAAAAGCGACAAAACCCTCGGTTTGCTGATCGTAGCCGTGAGCAGTTTATAACGATTATGAACAATCTCAATTTAAGTTATCCCAAAAAGATGAAGGCTGCCGTACCGGCCAATGAATATTGTGGGGATTTCATCTCTGACGATCCCTCAAGCCTGGCCACAAGTTCTGCCACCGAGGAAGAACAAAAACAAATAGAACTAACTGTTTCCACCAATACTGAAATTTACAATGATTATTTTGCTATGTATATCTAAAATAGTTAGCTCTCAACACTCTCAATTTTAAGGAATTACTGATGCCTGATCAATATCGTTTTGAAACGCTACAAATTCATGCGGGTCAAGAACCTGATCCAACGACCAATGCTAGGGCTGTTCCCATTTACCAAACCACATCCTACGTTTTTAATAATGCTGAACATGGGGCGAAGTTATTTGGTCTTGAGGAATTTGGCAATATCTATACTCGGATTATGAATCCGACAACGGATGTCTTTGAAAAGCGGGTTGCAGCCTTGGAAGGTGGAGTTGCAGCCTTAGCCACCTCAAGTGGTCAAGCGGCGCAGTTTTTAACGATTAGCACCATTGCCCAAGCTGGAGATAATATCGTTTCCACCAGTTATCTGTATGGCGGAACCTATAACCAGTTTAAGGTCAGTCTGCCCCGTTTGGGAATTGACGTCAAGTTTGTTGATGGGGATAATGTCGAAGATTTTCGGGCTGCTATTGATGACCACACCAAAGCCCTTTATGTGGAAACCATTGGTAATCCCCAGTTTAATATTCCTGATTTTGTGGCTCTGGCTCAGGTGGCTCACGAAAATAATATTCCTTTAATTGTGGATAATACCTTTGGCTGTGTCGGCTATTTAGCGCGACCCATTGACTACGGAGCCGATATTGTGGTGCAGTCTGCGACTAAGTGGATTGGTGGTCATGGAACCTCAATTGGTGGGGTAATTGTGGATTCAGGGAAGTTTAATTGGGGAAATGGCAAGTTTCCTTTATTTACTGAACCAGCACCGGGCTATCACGGTTTAATTTTTCAAGATGCCTTTGGCCCCGATAGCCCCTTTGGCAATATTGCTTTTATTATTCGCGCCCGGGTAGAAGGATTACGAGATTTAGGCCCAACTTTGAGTCCGTTTAATGCCTTTTTGTTATTACAAGGTCTGGAAACTCTCTCGTTACGAGTTGATCGCCATGTCGAGAATGCACTGGCTTTAGCCCATTGGTTAGAAAGCCATCCCCAGGTGGCATGGGTGAGTTATCCAGGGTTAGAAAGTCACTGTTATCACGAACGAGCCAAAAAATATCTCAAACATGGTTTTGGAGGCGTTTTAACCTTTGGAATTCAAGGCGGATTAGCGGCAGGGCGCAAGTTTATCGACAGCGTTAAACTGGCCAGTCATCTGGCAAATGTGGGGGATGCTAAAACCCTCGTCATCCATCCGGCTTCGACCACCCATCAACAATTAAGTGAGGCAGAACAGCGATCATCGGGGGTAACACCTGAATTAGTTCGGGTTTCCGTTGGTTTGGAACATATTGAGGATATTAAGGCTGATTTTGAGCAAGCGTTTCAACAGACATTGAGCCTTTAATCTCATTTTGTCTAAGTCTAGCTTCGTTTTAATGCTGTGACTATCCTCCCTGTTCCGCTTGCTCAGGGGGGATCACAGCTTAATCGGGATCACTTCAACAGGGTAGAAAGCATGGATTACCAACAATTTATTTCACCTTTAACCCAGTTTTATCAACTCCCTCAACCGTTTCAACTTGAATCCGGGGCGGTTTTGGAGAACGTTCAGATTGCCTATCGTACCTGGGGAACCCTCAACCCAGCAGGGGATAACGGGGTTTTGGTTTGTCATGCCTTTACGGGTTGGGCAGATTTAGAGAATTGGTGGAGTCCATTGTTGGGAACGGGGCAAGCTTTGAATCCAGACCAGGATTTTATTGTCTGTAGCAATATTTTGGGCAGTTGCTACGGTACAACGGGGCCGACTTCGATCAATCCCCAAACTGGGCAACCCTACGGCCCCACGTTTCCTAATATTACGATTCGGGATATGGTTCATCTCCAGGCTCAGTTAGTTGCAGCCCTGGGAATTCGCTCCTTGCGTTTGGTCATTGGTGGGTCATTAGGAGGGATGCAGGTTTTGGAGTGGGCTTTGCTTTATCCCTCAAAGCTACGGGCGATCGCTGTCATTGCGGCATCGGGTCGGCACTCGGCTTGGTGTATTGGGTTAAGTGAAGCTCAACGTCAGGCAATTTATGTCGATCCAAATTGGCAAGGTGGTTATTATTCGCCTGAAAAACCACCTCATCAAGGTTTAAAGGTGGCTCGGATGATTGCCATGACCACTTATCGTTCCTGGCCTAGTTTTAGTGAACGGTTTGGCCGTCAAACCCAAGCGGAAGCTAAATTTGCGATCGCTAATTATTTAAACCATCAGGGGGATAAATTAGTCGAACGGTTTGATGCGAATACTTACATCACGTTGACTCGATCAATGGATTCTCATGATGTCAGCCGTCCCGAAAAAACCTATGAAGCGGTTTTACAAAGTATTTCTCATCCCACGTTAATTATCGCCATTGACTCGGATGTTCTGTACCCCGTTGTTGAACAGGAAGAGTTGGCTGCTTTGATTCCCCAGGCTAAGTTAGTATTTTTGGACTCCCATCATGGTCACGATGCGTTTTTAATGGATATGGATGCTTTGAACCGTCTGTTACTAAGGTTTCAAGCTGACATTTGATTGGAAATATCAGCCCAACAGAGAAAACAATCCGTCTGTCAAATCGTTATCATAGTTTGGATAAACATAAAATTATTGATTAGCCCATCCTAGAAAATCTCAGATTTTGATATGAGAGAGGTTTCCGTGTCCGTCTGTCCAGTTCCCCCTGAACAACGTCCTGTAAATGAATATCAAGAATTGAAAGCATCTTGGTTTTTTAGTTGGGTGATGCTCAACTGGCCCCAATATTTGAGAAAATTAGTTTGGGTGTGGTTTATTAGCTGGGTGATTTTTTGTCCTGTAGCTGCTGCTAGTTTTGCCCCTAGTAAATACCCAGGCCAATTAATACTCAGTGCGGCGACAGGAGCAAGTTTTATTTTAACCTTAGTCGTGATTCGGTTATCTTTAGGCTGGTACTATATTAGATCCCGTCTGTTGAGTTCTAGAATTTTTTATGAAGAATCAGGATGGTATGATGGCCAAACTTGGCTCAAAACCCCTGAATTTTTACTTCAAGATCAACTTATTCTTACCCACCAAGTTCAACCGATTCTGACTCGATTACGAAAAACTTATTACGGTTTAGCAGGATTGTTGGCAGGAGGCGGACTAATCTGGATCTTATTGTAAAGACTCACCGAATCCAATTCAAATATAATCTTAAATATGACACGGGGAAAACGAACACAAGCCAAAGAACTGGAAGTTAGACTCCTGCGGGAAGGACTCGTTGAGTCTACCCATCGGGTGCAAGCGACCGTCTGTGATAGCCGAGGACGAGTATTATCTGTTGCGGGAAATTCCGACACGGCGACTTTTATCCGGTCTGCCCTAAAACCGTTTCAAGCCTTAGCGGTGATCACAACAGGCACACTGGAACGATATGATTTAACCGATATTGACTTAGCGATTATTTGTAGTTCTCATCAAGGAACCATCGAGCAAGCGCGACAAGCGTTTAATATTCTCTGGCGAGCAGATGTTGACCCCGTACAACTCCAGTGTCCCATTCCTGAAGGCAAAAATAGCCGTTTGCAGCATGGCTGTTCTGGGAAACACGCCGGAATGTTAGCGGTTTGTCAACAATGCCATTGGCCGTTAGAAAGTTATTTACAACGGAAACATCCTCTACAACAACTCATTATCGGTAAAGTCGGAGAATTATTAGCATTACCCCCCGATGAGTTCCTCAGCGCTAGGGATGACTGTGGAGCACCTACCTATTATCTGGAATTAAGCCAAATGGCGATACTCTATGCTCAGTTGACATCGGGGGATAACCTGGATCGAGAGAGAATTGTTCGCGCCATGACCCATCACCCGGAAATGGTCGCAGGAGTTGGACACTTTGATACGGAATTAATGCGTTTAACCGAAGGAGAACTCGTCAGTAAATCTGGAGCCGAAGGGGTGCAATGTGTTGGACGCATTGGCGAAGGTATGGGATTAGCGATTAAAGTCATGGATGGCTCACATCGCGCTAAATATGCCACCGCCATTCATCTATTAAAACAAATGGGATGGATTACCCCCACCATCGCCGAAACCCTTGGTGAAAAATTTCTCACCCTCAACGACTTCAAACGCTTAGATGTCATGGGGGAATTGTCGTTTCTTTAAAGTGAGCTATTGACAGCTTGACACTGCGCTGCCCTGAGCCTGTCGAAGGGAGACTTCGGCCTCCCTCATCTCTCCTTGTCCCCTTGTCCCCTTGTCCCCTTGTCCCCTTGTCCCCTTGTCCCCTTGTCCCCTTGTCCCCAAAAAATATTTTAAAAAAGGGGTTGTCAAATCCAGAAGGTTATGGTTATACTAGGAAAGGAACAAGCGACGCGGGGTAGAGCAGCCTGGTAGCTCGTCGGGCTCATAACCCGAAGGTCAGTGGTTCAAATCCGCTCCCCGCCATTTTAGAGGTTCTGGAATACGAGAGTTAATCTGGATTGACAAATTGTTGTCCACTTTAACACAATAGTCTCCTATTTGTCTTTTGAACAAGAACTTGCTAATGGCATGGCGAGTTCTTGTTTCTATTGGGTAGATTCTCCTTCTTCTGTCACTTTGAAAATGATTTCCCAGCATTTTTCCATATCTGGAAAATCCGTCAACCGATAATCAGTCCAACCCAGTTGTTGTTTACGTTTGGGGTCATTTCGGTGACTGTCCCCATCCTACTGATTAAGTGCTGATCGCCTCCTCTATCAGTAGGGATAGAATTTTTTAATAAGCCAGGTTAGCCTTGATATCTTAATACCGGGGGGTTTTTCAATTTCCCTCAAAAAGGTCTAAAGTGATAGAAACCTAGACAACCCAAAACACAACGAATGACTTCCATCCTTGTTAAACCGTCTTCGTCTCGACCGATTAATACCCCAACTGTTCATCACCTCTCAAATGGTTTAACCATTGTGGCGGAACAGTTACCTGTGGATGCTGTCAATCTCAACGTTTGGATTAATATCGGTTCGGCGATTGAATCCAATGATATCAACGGGATGGCGCATTTTTTAGAACATATCGTTTTTAAAGGCACACCCCATCTCCAGTTGGGAGAATTTGAACAAAAAATTGAACAACGGGGTGCGGTTACCAATGCTGCCACCAGCCAAGACTATACCCATTACTACATTACCACTGCCCCTCAAGACTTGGCGGATTTAGCTCCTTTACAGTTTGATGTAGTTCTCAATGCTAGTATTGCGGATGAGGCGTTTGAACGAGAACGATTTGTGGTGTTAGAAGAAATTCGTCGTTCTGAGGATAACCCCGGTAGGCGTTCTTTTCGCCAGTCCATGGAAATCGCCTTTGAGCAGCTTCCCTATCGTCGTCCGGTCTTGGGGCCAGCATCGGTAATTGAGCAGTTACATCCTCAACAAATGCGAGATTTCCATCGCACCTGGTATCAGCCTCGCTCTATGACGGTAGCAGTGGTGGGAAATTTACCCGTTGATTCTCTGATTCAAACCGTAGAAGATGCCGTTACTTCAGTTTATCCCGGATCAATCAGTTCTGCCCTCCCAGAGCGTAAACACTGGACTCCTGAAGCCAGTTTTCAGAGCATTGTCCGTCAAGAAATTATTGATGATACGTTACAACAAGCTCGATTATTAATGCTGTGGCGTGTCCCGGGTTTAGAAGAACTGTCCGAAACTTACCCCTTAGATGTTTTAGCGTATATTTTAGGCCAAGGAAGAACAGCACGACTGTTTCAAGATCTCCGCGAAAATCGGGGGTTAGTTTCGTCGATTTCTGCGAGTAATATGACTCAGCGTTTGCAAGGGGTCTTTTATATTTCAGCCCGTTTACCCGTAGAAAATCTGACCGAGGTTGAAGCGATTCTGTGTGATCATATCTCTCAACTTCAAAACGAACCAATTACAGAAGAGGAAATGACAAAAGTTAGGACACAAGTGGCAAATCGGTTTATCTTTAGTAATGAAACACCGAGCGATCGCGCGGGATTATATGGCTATTACCAATCCTTAGTCGGGGATTTAACCCCAGGTCTGTATTATCCTGATCATATTCAAGCATTGAGTTCTACAGAAATTCAACAGGCAGCACAACAGTATTTATCGGCTCATGCTTATGGAATCGTCATCCTGAAACCTCCTGTTCACAGCACAGATTTAGAGGGATGATCGGGATATCTCTAAATTCTTCCCGAATATCGGTAAAATTGTCCTGACAACTTTGATGTCTATGCTTTTGAGTCATTGATGAGAACCAGCCCCTATGAAACTACAGGATTTTATCGGTAAAAATACTCGATATGATATTAAAGCCATTGCTGAAGATGACGAACTCACTCGTCAGATCCAAACTCAACTCATTGGGTTAGGTTTGCTTGATCCCCCAGCCGATGGCATTTTTGGCCCTAAATCAACAGCTTCATTACATCAATTCCAAAAGTTGATGGAGTGTGGTGAAGCGGGTTATCTGGGTGCAATTACTGCGAAAAAGTTAATCGAAACAAAACGGGAACAGATTCCCGTTACCACCCCGATATTGAAAACCCTTAAAAGTACCGTTTTTAAGGTTAAACCGATTGCTTCTTCTCAACTAAATGACTCAGAAAAATTTTCGATTCCTGGCGGAAAAGAATTTGCTGTTTTAGCCTATGACCCCATTCGTGGACATTTACGAGTCGCTTTACGAAATGAGTCTTTTGGAGGATATTCGGTTTTATATATTTGGGGAGAACACGCCCAAATTTATGACAATGGAAAACTGGTTTATCCTAAACCGATTCCATCCAGTTATCGTCTCAATGTTCCCTATAAATCTCAATTAGACAACTGGTTTAATCCCACGGGTTCATGCAATGTGACTTCCATCTCAATGTGTTTGGAATATTTCAAAGCTCGTCGTAAAACCAGTTCGGGTCAACTGGAAGATGAACTTTATGAATATGCGATTAATAAAGGCTATAGTCGTCATGATCCTTATGATTTAGCTCGAATTGTTCGAGATTATGGTTGTCAGGATTATTTTACTGACAATGGAACTATAGACGATATTAAAGATTGGATTGCGGCTGGAAATCCGGCTGTTATTCATGGGTATTTTACTTCCTTTGGCCATATCATCGTTGTTGTGGGTTATGACGAATACGGATTTATTGTTCATGACCCCTATGGGGAATGGTTCTCCTCTGGTTATCGCACCGATTTGAGTGGATCTTATTTACATTATTCTTATCGCTTGATCACGCGAGTTTGCATCCCTGATGGGAATTTTTGGGTGCATTTTATTTCTAAGTAGCCTTTATCAAAAGCTCAGAATTCCCCCTAATTCAGGGGGATTTTCTTTAAGAATATTTAAGCTTAAAATTTCATCGGGGTTATCAAGTTTGAGGATGTTAAATTTTCATGCTTAAATCTAACCAAGTTGAACGGGTAATGGGGGCACTGGTTGAAATATAATCCACCCCGGTTTCTGCAACGGAATGAATAGTTTCTAAGGTAATATTTCCCGATGCTTCTATTTTAATACCAGGATTATTCTGACGAATTAGATGAACTGCTTCCTTCATTAATTCTAAAGACATATTATCTAACATAATAATATCCGCTTGATGTTCTAAGGCGATTTTGACCTGTTCTAAAGTTTCTGTTTCTACTTCAATTGTTAAAGGATAAGGCATGATTTCTCGAATTTGAGTGATCGCTTTTCCAATTCCACCCACCGCCGCAATATGATTATCTTTAATCATAATTGCATCATCTAATCCCATGCGATGATTTTTTGCACCCCCCACTTGAATCGCATATTTTTCTAATACTCTTAATCCGGGTGTTGTTTTGCGAGTATCAACTAATTGACAAGGTAAATCTGCGATCGCTTCTACATATTTTCTCGTTGCTGTCGCTATTCCACTCAATCGCATCGCTAAATTTAATGCCACTCGCTCACCCGTTAATAAGGCTTCTAAACTTCCTTCTAAAGTTGCAATTTTTGTCTCTTTTTCACAATATTCTCCATCCTGAATTAAAGGTGTAAATTGCATCTGATGATCTAAGAGTTGAAATACTCTCGCCGCTACGGATAACCCAGCAATGACACCCTTTTCTTTAACAATCCAATCCGCCGATTTTATCTGATTTCCAATTAATAATCCTGCGGTACTATGATCGCCTCTTCCGATATCTTCTAATAACCATTGTTGTAATAGAGGATCTAAAATAATTCCAGGGGGTAATATCGCCTTCATATTCAATCTATTAGGAATCTCAAAATATCATATAATACCAGGGGTCAAAGAAACCGGGTTTCTAGGCAGTAGGGTAAAAGACTAAAGCCTCCTTCCGATTTATCACTGGAAGAAGGCTTTAGTTGGATATTAACCTGGCACCGAGCTATTTTTCCAGGCGGCTACCCGCCAAGTATCTTCGCCGTATCAGCGTTTCACAGCCGAGTTCGAGATGGGTCGGAGTGGTTCCACTGAGCCATAGGCACCAGGAAAGCTTTACAAACTTTTCGGTGATGATTGAGGAGTTAGCAGTTTTGTGTTTCGCTTGTTTTCCTCTCACAATTTACTAATCTACTCCCTTTCTCGATGAATGTCAACCCCTTTATCAAAAAAAATTTTTGATCGAACTCACGTCACGTTAAAATATAAAATGTCTTGCTATGCGATCGCTTTGAAACTCTCCGCCGTAACTAAGCTAGATGCAACACCATTGAGGCTAACGAGAACTTCTTGGTTAAAAGAGATTAACGTTCCGGTCGCCCCTTGAGTTATCGAAAGTTGCGCGAAAGTTAAACCTTCTGGCAATCCCAAGACATCAACCTTATTCTCAAAGTCAGTCACCACATCGCCACCACCACCAGAGCGCAAAACGAAAGTATCGCTACCTGAATTACCCGTTAAGGTGTCGTTACCTAAATCTCCGAAAAGGATATCGTTACCTTCGTCGCCATTAAGAACATCATTTCCCGCGCCTCCAAAAACAGTATCGTCACCCCCTAGACCCGAAATTTGATCATCGTTGCGATTGCCATTGATGAGATCAGCCTCAGCCGAACCCGTGATGATATCGTTACCATCGAGCGATCGCAGTCCACCCAGTCGTCCCGCCAGCAATCCTGACGCCACTGTAAACACATTATCGTCATCATTCAAGTTAAAAAACTCCGAGGCGAGAGCCGTATCGCTGCGAACCGTCAAGTTTTGAATGCGCTCGTCTTCGGCTGCTGGCACATCGGCCTCGTTGAACAATCCAATCGCCGCCAGATAATCCGCAACCGCCTTTTGCTCCCGACCTGGGGTATTAAAAGTTGAGTCAGATCCTGCCGCTGCGAGGCTGACCGGGTTAGAGGTAGCCGCAAAGTCTGGGAAGGGATAGCCATCGCCTCCATCTGCCAGAAACTTCAGGGTTACAGTACGGAAAGAGCGGTTCGGGTCGCCGACTAACTGACCATTTTCTACCACAATATCCGTAACACTGCCCGATTCATCTCGTAGCGAGAGAGCACGCAAGCGCTGTCCTACAGGTAAACTGGCATCGAAGCTAAACGCCATCCCCCCAACTTGTGGGAACTGACCCGGAGTTGCCCCGGCTGCTGTTTTCGCCAAGCCATGCTCAATTACTTGTTGCAGTTGCGATGCCGTTAGGGTCAGCACCGTTAACTCATTATTGAATCGCATAACGTTTTCAATATCGAGTTGGGAAACTTGTCCCGCTTCCTTCCCAGCAATAGGATTAGCGATCGGTGGGATTTTTTCACCCTCGCTACTAATAGCCCCGATGGAGTAGCGGATACTTCCCCCATTTTTAATTGAGATCGCTACACTCGGATCGACTTGGCGAGCCGCAAACAAATTAGCATCGGCGCCGAGATTACCCAGATTGGTTTCTTGGGTGCGGACATCGCTGGTGTCGCCGTTGAGAAATACCTCGCTGCGGCCAAAGGTATTCCCGTCTTTGGGAACAATGGAAAGTTGTCCCGCAGCCAAGCCTACCGATAATTCCTCATTGGGTGCGACATTTCCTGTCTCGATCACCCCAGTTTTGTCCGTTGCGTAGGCTCCACTGATATTGGGGTCAATGCTTGAGGGAATTAGAACCCCATTATCATCAAAATCGGCGACCAAACGCCCCACATACTTATAGTTGCCCTTAGTATTCACAATCGCAACGGGTTGCCCGGTGGCGGAGGTTGTGAGAATTGGGTAGAGACCATTAGCCGTATCTCCGACTCGCAGGCGATCAGTCGCATCCGCCAATATATCGTTAGATCCCCCCGCCACAATCACATCCACATCCCGGAGGCGAGAGGCGAGTTCCTGGTCAATATTCAGGTCTCTCAGATGGGACAACAGAACAATTTTGTTAATGCCTTGGGCGGTGAGGGCATCAATGGAGGGTTGAATGGTGGCCGCCAGAGCCTCGATATCGTTAGGGTCTGAGGGGGATATACCAATATTGCCAGGAGACGAGAGGCTGCCCAAAAGAGGAGTTGTAGCCCCAACAATCCCGATGGGTTGCCCTTGCACTTCAATCACTGTGCTTTTAGCGATGCTGTTGGGTTGGGGGGGCTGTCCGTCAGGAACCACGAATTTTGCTAAATTACTGTCGGTGCTGAAGTCGAGGTTCGCACTCAAAAATGGGAATTTAGCACCCGGATAGTTATAGACTCCTTCGATAACGGGGTCTGCGGGAATCAAGGATGCGAGGATACCCGTACCGAGGTCAAATTCATGACTGCCGAAGGTGGCAGCGTCAAAGAACAAGCCATTGTTAGTTTCAATATCGGCGCGTCCTGCACCGGGTTTACCAATTACAGCGCTCAGTGCCGGATCGCTACTGGCGAAAAAAAACGGGCC